>CALMVM010000495.1 GCA_937873255.1 uncultured Verrucomicrobiota bacterium
GATGTGACCAACGCGCTCAACGCGCAGAACCTCACGCTGCCCGCCGGCACGGTGAAAATCGACGACCGTGAATACCTCGTCAAACTCAACGGCGGTCCCGAGGTCATCAGCGGGTTCAACGATTTGCCGGTCAAGGTCGTCAACGGCGCGACGATCTACATGCGCGACGTGGCGCAGATTCACGACGGCTACGCGGTGCAGACGAACATCGTGCGCAAGGACGGCCAGCGCGCCACGCTGTTGAGCATCCTCAAGAGCGGCGGCGCGAGCACGGTCGATATCGTGCGGCGCATCAAGGCGCGGCTCGTACAGATCCGGCCCGGGTTTCCGGCGGGGTTCGATGCGGAGGAACTCTTCGACCAGTCCGTGTTCGTGACCGAAGCGAAAAACGGCGTCATCAAGGAAGCCGCCATCGCCGCGTGTCTGACGGCGATCATGATCCTGGTGTTTTTGGGAAGTTGGCGTTCGACGCTCATCATCGCGGTGTCGATCCCGCTGTCGATCCTCGTGTCGTTGCTGCTGCTCGACGCGCTCGGATATACGCTCAACGTGATGACCCTCGGCGGGCTCAGCCTCGCCGTCGGCATCCTCGTGGATGATGCCACCGTCGAATTGGAGAACATCCATCGCAACCTCGGCATCGACAACAAGCCGCTGACCAAAGCGGTGCTCGACGGCGCGCAACAGATCGCCGTGCCGGCGTTCGTGGCGACGCTGTCGATCTGCATCGTGTTCGTGTCGGTCGTGTTCCTGACGGGGCCGGCGTTCTATCTGTTCGTGCCGCTCGCGCTGGCGGTGGTCTTCGCCATGATGACGAGTTACCTGCTCTCGCGCACGCTGGTGCCCGTGATGGTGCATTACCTCCTCGTACCGGAGGTCGAACTCTACCGCGAGGAAGCGGCGGCCGAGCACGGCGGCAAGGACAATGAGAAGAACGCGGCCAACGGCCAGCAGCAAACGCCCGTCGAAAGGCAGAAGGAGTTGGCTCTCCAGGGCGAGTCCCGCGATAGCGACGAAAACGAACCCGCAGACCGCCATGACCCCGAGCCGCCGCAGCAATTGGCGTTGGGGCTGCCGGAAGTGAAGCACAAAAAAATCGAGGGCAAGGACGGACACGAGAAAAACGGTTCCGACCGCAATGACGAGAAGAAGGAAGGACCGCACAAGGACTGGATCTGGCGCGGGCACGAGAAGTTCAACCGTGGCTTCGAGCGGTTCCGCTCGGGCTACGAGGGGATGCTGACGTGGGCGCTCGACCGGCGCGGCCTGACCATCGTGTTTTTCCTGATCCTGTTCGCGGTGTCGCTGTGTCTGGTGCCGTTCATCGGACGAGATTTCTTCCCGCAGGTGGACGCCGGCCAGTTCCGTCTGCACGTCCGCACGCCGGCAGGCACGCGGATCGAGGAGGCCGAACGCGTCTTCGGCCGGGTGGAAGACTACATCCGCACGGTCGTCCCGGCTGATGAACTGCGCCTGATGATCGACAACATCGGCCTGCCCGTCGGCGGTGTGAACCTCGCGTTCAGCGACAGCGCCACCATCGGCTCGACCGACGGCGAAATCCAGGTGGCCCTCAAGCCCGAACACAAGACATCGGTGTTCGAGTACACCAAGCGGCTGCGGCGCGAGTTGCCCGCCAAATTTCCCGAGGCGGAATTTTATTTCCAGCCGGCCGACATCGTCAGCCAGATCCTCAACTTCGGCCTGCCCGCGCCGGTGGACGTGCAGGTCACGGGACGCCGCGACGTGGACGCCAATTACAAGATCGCCCACGAGATGCAGGCGAAGTTCCGCAAGATTCCCGGGGCCGTCGATGTGAATGTCCATCAGCTCGTGGACGCGCCGCAGTTCAACGTCAACATGGACCGCAGCCAGGCGATCCAACTCGGGTTCACGGCCAACGACGTGGCCAATTCGCTGCTCATTTCGCTGTCGTCCAGCGGCCAGACGGCGCGCAACTATTGGGTGAACCCGGCCAACGGCGTCAACTACCTCGTCGCCGTGCAGACGCCGCAGTACCAAGTCGATTCGCTCAACGCCCTGAACAACACGCCCATCTCTTTGGCGAACTCGACCCGTCAGCCGCAACTGCTGGCGAACATGTCCGTCTTCAAGCGCGACGAGGCCCCCGTGGTCATTAATCACTACAATCTCCAGCCGACCTTCGACATCTACGCCGACGCGCAGGATCGCGACCTGGGCGGCGTCTCCGACGACATCGCCAAAGTCGTGCAGGAATACGCCCCGAAGCTGCCGTGGTACAAGGAAATGGTGCCCGACTGGGGCCGCAAGATGTTGCCCGAAGCGTGGTTCAAGCTGCCGCCTTCGAAACTTCCGAAGGCCTCGACCGTCGATGTGCGCGGACAGGTGCAGAGCATGAACACGGCTTTTTCGAAATTGGGCCTGGGCATCGTGTTCGCGGTGGCACTGGTGTATTTCCTGATGGTCGTCAACTTCCAGAGCTGGCTCGACCCGATGATCATCCTCATGGGCTTGCCGGGAGCGTTCTCGGGCATTTTGTGGATGTTGTTCGCCACGCACACGACCTTCAACGTGCCGAGCCTGATGGGCACGATCATGTGCATCGGCGTCGCCACGTCGAACTCGATCCTGCTCATCACCTTCGCCAACGACCAGCGGATGGAACAGGGCGCGGAAGCCCACGACGCCGCGCTCGCCGCCGGCACGACGCGGTTGCGGCCGGTGTTGATGACGGCTCTGGCGATGATTCTCGGGATGATCCCGATGAGCCTCGGCCTCGGCGAGGGCGGCGAGCAAAATGCCCCGCTGGGCCGCGCGGTGATCGGCGGGCTTCTGTTGGCGACGGCGACGACGTTGTTTTTTGTGCCGGTGATGTACAGTATCCTGCGCCGCAAGCCGGTCGAACCCGTCAGCGCCGAGGACGCCGAACTCCTTTTCGAGAAGGAAGAACCCGAGTACCAGTTGGCGATGGCCGGCAAGGACGGCGATCAAAACGGCCAGGACGGCAAGCAGGCGCAGCCCGCGCACGCGCAAAACAGCGGTCTCCGGTGATTCCGTGAAGCACCCTGCCTATGGCCGACAATTCACCAGATCGCCAGCGCAACGGCTCGCCCCACACGACCGGCGCGCCGCGTGACACGCCCGCCGGTCGTCCGCCCACCGAGCGCACGCCACCGAAAAAGGCCGGGGTCAGCAAATTCCTGCTCATCGCGCTCGGACTGGCCGTGGTGCTGGCGATCCTCGCTGTTCTCGGAATCACCGGAGCACTCGCCAAACGCCGCGAGCGCGACAAAACCTCGCAGGCCGTCGCGGAGGGTTCGGTGACGGTGCGCGTGACGAAGCCGACGCTCTCGCCGCCGGTTTTCGACTTCAACCTGCCCGGCAGCGCGGAGCCGTTGACCACCGCCACGCTCTACGCGCGCGTCAACGGCTACCTGAAGTCCCGGCTCGTGGACATCGGCGACCGGGTCGAAGCGGGGCAATTGATGGCCGAAATCAACGCCCCCGACCTCGACGCGCAACTCAACGCCTCCCGCGCGCAACTGGAGCAAACCCGCGCCGCCGAGGACATCGCCCGCGTGACGTACGACCGCGAGAAGCGGCTCCTCGCTCAGAAGGTCGTCAGCAAACAGGAATACGACCAGAGCGAGGCGTCGCTCCATCAGGCATCCGCCAACGTCAAGACCGCCGAGGCCAACGTGCAAAACCTGACCGTGCAGCAGGGTTTCGAGAAGATCGTCGCGCCGTTCACGGGGGTGGTGACGACGCGTTTCCTCGACGACGGCGCGCTCATCGCCAGCGGCAGCGCGACCACGACGCCGAGCATCTTCACGCTTTCGCAGACGGACATCCTGCGTGTGTTCATCTACGTGCCGCAGGCGTACGCGCCTAACGTCCAACCCGGCCAGGAAGTGGAGATCACCGCGCCCGAGTTTCCGCAGAAGATTTTCAAGGGCAAGGTCACCCGCACCGCCGATTCGCTCGACCCGACGGCGCGCACCGAACGCGTCGAAATCCAACTCCCGA
>CALMVM010000496.1 GCA_937873255.1 uncultured Verrucomicrobiota bacterium
CTTCCGCTACTGCCGGCGCACTCGCCGTTCCTCGCGGTGGGTGTTGCGGGGTGCAGCTTGCTCTGGCTGGTGGCGACGGTTTTCTGGCTGTGGATGCTGATCGACGCCATCCTCAGCCCGCGCCGGGGAGGGGAAAAAATCGTCTGGGTGCTGGTGGTGTTGTTGCTGCACGTGCTCGGCGCGCTGATCTATTTTTTCATCGGTCGCGGCGGCGTGCGGGGCCCGATTGTCTAGCCGGGACGTTGCAGGAACCCGGCGCTTTCCAGTTGCCGGAACGCCTCGGGCATCAGCGTGAAGCCGAGGTGCCCCTGCGCGCCTTGCACGAAACGTGAGCCCGCCCAGCGTTCGTGCAGCGCGCGCAGACTGCCGGGAGTCACGATGGTGTCGTAATCCCCCGCCATCAGCAGGACACGCGCGGGGTCGTCGAGCGGGTGGTGTTGCGACGCCGAGCCGAGGCGGCCGAGCGTCGGCATCCCCGGGGAATCGGCCGTGACGCCCGTGCGGCGCAGTTGCCGACGAATGGCGCGCGAGGCGGGGCTGCGCCAGATCACGTCGAGTGAGTCGATGATGGGTTGGACGAGCGCGACGAACCGGAAGCCGCCCTCCACGCAACTCCACAGCGAGCCAACCCAGCCGCCGTAGCTCGTCGCCCAGACGCCGAATCCGCCTGCGCCCGCGCGTTGCATCGCGCGGCGGAGTTGACGTAGTTCTTTCACGCCCTGGCGGATACCCTCGGCGGTGCGCAGCATGTCGCTGCCGATGGTCAGTTCGCCGTTGAAATACCCCGGCGGCCGGCGGCTATAATGGTACGGCAGATGGACAAAACACGCGTTCCAGCCGCGCCGGTGAAAGGCACGCGCCCACATCCGGTAGCCGAGGTCGCTGGCGGACATCAACGCGTGCAGCAGGAAAACCGTCGGCGCGCCCGGCCAGTTTTCGCCCACGGGAAAGAAATCCACCCGCGCGCGGTCGTTGGCGGCGAACCCGCTCGGATGCAGACTGGGCCAGGTGATGGGATAGGCGAGGGGGATGCCGTCGCGGTCGAGTCGCGCGGGAGCGTCGGCGGGCGGGAGGACGGGTTCGTCCGCGCCGGCGTCGGGCGGCAGGGAATAAAAGGCGTCGAGCGGCTCGTGTTCGTGCGCGGCGGCGTACGCGGCGAATTCCGCCGGCGTGGTGACGTGCCGCCGGCCCTGGCGGGTCTGGACGAGGTTAAGCACCCCGAGCGTGAAGGCGTCCGCCACCCAGGCTCCCGCGCGCGAACGCCACGGCGCGACCGGCGGCAGCGCGGGCTGATCGATGGTGCGCAGGAGGCGGCGCGGAGGCATGAGGGCGGCACTCTAACACACACGGCGAAAACCTCATGCGCGCCCGTTTCGCTGCTGGAAGGTCATCGGCAAATCGTCGGGCTGTAGATCAAACGCCATCTTCATCTCCGCGTACAACGCCCGGAGCCGTTCACCGAGCAGGCCCGCCGATGGGTCGGTCCATTCGTCGGGGCGGATCGGTGGGCCGAAGCCGATCCACACCGGCACCCGCCCGCGCCAGGGTTGCCAGTTGCGCGCCACGTAAAGGCGATCCGTGCCGAGGATGACGCATGGCACGACCGGGACGCGTTCGCGCGCGGCCAGCCACGCCGCCCCGCGCGCGATGGGCGCGCCTTCGAGCACGGAGGTCGCACCCGAGCGGAGGCCGCCTTCGGGAAAGATTCCCAAAACGCGCCCACCCCGCAGCCGCCGCAACGATTCGCGTACCGCACCGAGCACGGGGGTGGGCCACGGCAGGGAAATGCCGCCGGATTTTCGCATCCACGCGCCGAGGCCGTAGGGCAGGAAAAATTCCTCCGTCGTGAGCCAGTCGATGGCTCCGGGGGCGGTCATCGTCAGGATCGGGCCGTCGAAGTGGCTGATGTGGTTGGCGGCCAGAACGAACGCCCCCCGTCCGCGCCGCAACGCCGCGACGTTTTCGTAGCCGTGCAGTTGCCGGCGGATAAAACCCGCGAGCAGACTCCAGACGATCCCCTGCGACACCCAGTAGGCCCAATTCCCGCGTGGGGCGCGCCAGCCGGCTGATCGAGGTGGTTGTCGTTCTCCGAACGGCATTGGTCCCATTTGCGGCGACCGCCGCCTGAAATGCAAGACGCCTGCGGCGTGAAGGAAACGAATGCCGCTCGGAGAGCGCCATCCACCTCAAATGCGCGCGAGGAATCTCTTGTAAAACTCCACGCCCGCCAGCAGATCGTCCTCCGCGAGAAACTCGTCGGCGGTGTGCGCCTGCGCGATGTCGCCCGGCCCGGCGGCCACGGCGGGAATCCCGGCCGCCGCCAGCACGCTGCCGTCGCAGAACCACGGCGCGCCGACGCAACGCCCACCCGCCGTTTCCAAGGCACGAACACACGGATGGTCCGGCGCGGTATGGAGCGGCGCGTGGGTGCGGATCAGTTCGATCCCCAGGTCCGGGCACGCCCGCCGCAACAGCGCGTAGACTTCCTCCAAGAAACCGGGCCGGTCCTGCGCGGGCAGCGTGCGCAGGTCGAGTTCGACCTCGCAGGTGTCAGGCACGATGTTGACTTTGCTGCCGCCTCCGATGATCCCCACGTTCGCCGTCGCCGCGCCGAGCAGGGGGTCGGGTTCCCGGGCGAAGGCGGACAGCAATTCGTCGCGCACGGCGCGCACGGCGTCGGCCATCTTGTAGATCGCGTTGTCGCCGAGGTGCGGCGAGGCCGAGTGCGCGGCGCGTCCGGCGGTGCGCAAACGCAGCCACGTCACGCCTTTGGTCGTGTGGACGATCTGGCAGCGCGTCGGCTCGCCGACCAACGCGAAATGGGCGTCGGGAAACGCCTCCGCCAGCGCGTAGGCCCCGCGGTTGCCAGCTTCCTCGTCCATCAGCCCGGCGAACCACACCTCGTGGTCCAGTTTCGCCACGGCGTCGGAGCCGAGTTCTGCCAGCGCCCAGAGCATCGCGGCCATCGTGCCCTTGGTGTCGGTCGCGCCCCGGCCGTGGATTTTGCCGTCGCGCAGGTCGGCCGCGAAGGGGTCAATTGTCATGCCGCGCACGCTGACCGTGTCGAGGTGCGGGCAAAGTAGCAGCTTCGGCTTGCCGGGACGGTCGGCGGGCAGGCGGCCGACGACGTTGGGCCGGCCGGGGAGGATTTCGGGCAGTTCGGCCTGCGCGCCGAGATCGGCGAGAGCCTGCGCGACGCGTTCAGCCATGCGGCGCTCGCCCGTGTCCGCCACGCCCACGCCCGGATCGCCCGCCGGATTGACGCTCGGCACGCGCACGAACGCCTGGAGCAGCGCGGTCACGCTGTCGGCCGGGAAGCGTCCGAGATTCATCGGGGAGGGATCAGGTCACGCCCGCTAACCTGCCGTGTGGGCTTCGTGCAGCGTTGTGTCTCGTCGGGGAGACTGTGAGGAAAGATCCCATTCCACGAAACGCGGGATGCCCTCCGCAATCGGCGTGGACGGCGCGTAACCGAGCCCCCGCCGGGCCTTGGTGATGTCCGCGAACGTGCGCGGCACGTCGCCGGGCCGGCCGGGCCGGTAGCGGACCGAGGCCTTTTTGCCCAGCGCGCCCTCGATGAGCGCGATCAGTTCGGTCACGCTGGTCGTCGCGTACTCGCCGAGGTTGAACACGTCGAAAATCGGCCCCTCGTAATCCAGCGCCGCCATCACGCCCTGGATCGTGTCGTCGATGTACGTGAAATCCCGCTGCACCGAGCCGTCGCCGTAGACCTCGATTTCCTGGCCGCGATGGATGCGCTTGGTGAACTGGTGGATCGCCAGGTCCGGCCGCAGGCGCGGGCCGTAGGCGTTGAAAAACCGCAGACACACCGCGCGCAGGCCGTGGAGGTGCGCGTAGTTCGAGCAAAGCTGCTCGGCCGCCAGTTTCGTCGCCGCGTAGGGGCTGACCGTCGGCGCGGGCGGCATGTCCTCGCGGAACGGCACTGTCGGGGCCAGCCCGTACACCGACGAGGAACTGGCGAACACGAACCGCCCCACGCCGCCCTCACGCGTGGCTTCGAGCAAATTGAGCGTGCCGGTGATGTTGGTATCCACGTACAGACGCGGCTCCTTGATGGACGGCCCGACGCCCGCGCGGGCGGCGAGGTGGAAAATCGCGTCGTAACGCCCCCGTCCCACGGCCCGCGACACCGCCTGGGCGTCGCGCACGTCGGCCGTGTGCAAATCGATCCGGTCACGGACGGCGGCGAGGTTGGCGTGCTTGATCTGCGGATCATAGTAGTCGTTGAAATCGTCCAGCACGCCCACCCGGTGGCCGGCGGAAAGCAGCGCCTCCACCAGGTGCGAGCCGATGAAGCCGGCACCGCCGGTGACGAGGATTTCCATGGGATCGATGAGGGGGTCGCCGCCCCGGCGCGGGGTTCAACGGGTAAAAGAAAAATACCAGAGAGCGACGGCAAGCAGGCTCAGACTACCGTTGCTGCCTTCCGGCCCTGGCGGGGTTTGTCAGGCCTGCATCCATCGTCCCTGGCAACGGCACTTAAACCCGCTTAAGAAACCCCCGCAACCGCGATTTTTGCCGTAAAATCTCCGCGAGACGAGCAAAGGGCTTGCAAGGGGAGGAGTTTTCCCGTTACTTACGGGGCGATTTTCCGACGGTCCCGGCCTTTTGCCCGAGGCGGCCGCGCCGGCCGGGAAAATCGACAACCCTCCCCCCTCCGTACCGCCATGACCAAGATTTTCCTCATCGTTTCCGCCGTGCTGCTGATGGCCTCGGCCGCCCTGGGTTTCCTCAATAAAGGCAAGCTCGCCGAAAAGCAGATGGAACTCGTCTCGACCAAGGCGAGCGTCGACGGCGCCCGCAACGACGCCACCAAGGCCAAGGCCGAACAAAAGAAGGCCGAATCCGCCAAGACCGAGGCCGAAGGAAAGGCCACCGACCTGGAAACGAAGCTCACGGCCGTCAACAACGAGATCAGCAGCCTCAACGACAAGGTCACCAAGGCGGAAGCGGACGTGAAGGCCAAGCAGGCCGACATCGAAACCCTCAACCAGAAGCTCGCCGCCGCGACCCCGCCGCCCGCGATGACCCCGCCGCCCGGCATGGCCGAGGACCTCGACAAGGCCAAGCACCAACTCGCCGAATTGCAGCTCATCAAGGACGGCCTGGAAGGCCAGCTTAAGAGCGCCCGCGAGGCGCAGCAGGCCGCCGAGCGCCGCGTCGCCCAGCGCGAGCAGGCCGACCAGAAGACCGGCCTGACGGGCCGCGTGCTCGCGGTGGACCGCAACTGGAATTTCGTCGTGCTCAACCTCGGCGGGCGCAGCGGCGTCAACGCCAACGAGACGATGGTCATCCGGCGCGGCACGAGCCTGGTGGGCCGGGTGCGCGTGACCTCGGTGGAGCCCACGCAGTCCATCGCGGACATCGTGCCGAATTCCGTCCCCGCCGGCGTGAGCGTGCAAACGGGCGACACGGTGGTTTACGCAGGAGGCAGCTAATCCAAACGTGACTGGTTTTATGAAAGAAATGTTTTCGTCGGTGATGGCGCGCCGGATGGCGTTGACCGTGGTGGGTATGGCAGGCGTGGCGATGCTGTCGAGCTGCCAGGGGGCTGGCGACCAGCCGGTGGACCGTTCGGGGATGCTCTCCGCGAACGATCAGGTCAGCACCGTGCCATGGAACAAGCCGCAGGGTTGGGAAAACAAGAGCCAGCTCGGCGCGCTCGCCAACGACCCGCGCATCGGCGGCCAGCAGTAAACATCGGTGCGGGCTGTTCTGCGGCTCGTTCAACTCGTCACCGATTCCTCGGCGATGCTTTCCAGCGCGTCGAGTTTCGGCCGCGCCTCGATCCGCAAGCGCGGCAAGCGCGCGATAAACACCGCCGCGCACAATAAACAGCCCGCGCCGCAAAGCATTACCGTGCCGCGCACGCCGAGCCGTCCGTCGGCCAGCGCGCCGATGACGAGATTGCCCAAGGGCGTCGTGCCGGTGAACGCCATGGCGAACAGGCTCATCACCCGGCCGCGCTTGTCCTCGTCCACGAGGCTTTGCACGACCGTGTTGCTCGACGCCATGAGCAGCACGCCGCCCAGGCCCACGCATGTCAGGCAAACGAGCGCCGGCGCGAGCGAGCGGGATAATCCGCACGCGATCCAGCCGATGCCCATGAGCAACCCGCCCGCGCCGATCACCTTTCCCAGTCCGCGCACCTTCACCCGGGTGCTCAGATAGGCCGCCCCCGCCAGCGCGCCGACGCCCGATGCCGACATCAGCCACCCCAGCGTGCGTGCGTCGCCGCCGAACACGTCGCGCGCGAAGATCGGCATCGCCACCGGGGCCGCGAACCCCGTGAACGCCGTCGCCGCCACCAACAAAATCAGATTACCGATGGGCGCAAAGCCGAACGCGTACGACACGCCCGCGCGCAGTTCCGAGAGCGTGTGCCCGAAGCTTTTCGCCAACGCCGGCCCCGTCCGCTCGACGAGGCGCGGGACGATTCGCGTCAGCGAGATGATGACCGCCACGTAGCTGACCGCGTCGATAGCGTAGCACCAACCCGCGCCGACCCAGCGGATGAGCAGTCCGCCCACGGCGGGTCCGAGCAGACGGGCGAGGTTGAACATGGTCGAATTCAACGCGATGGCGTTGCCGAGATCCTCTCTGCGATCCACCATTTCAACGATGAACGCCTGTCGGCAAGTCATGTCGTAGGCGTTGATGACGCCTTGGAAGGCGTTCAGGCCGACCAGCCACCAGACCGTGATCGTGCCCGTGAGCGCCAGCGCGGCGAGCGCGGCGGATTGCAGCAGGGCGAGCGATTGGGTGATGAGCAGGAGGCGGCGTTTGTCCGTGTGGTCCACGAACACCCCGGCCAGCGGCGACAAAAGGAAGATCGGGATTTGCCCGGCGAACCCCACCAGCCCGAGCAGCTTCGCGGAACTCGTCAGGTGGTACGCGAGCCACAGGGAGGCGGTCGTCGTCATCCAGGTGCCGACCAGCGAGACAACCTGCCCGCAAAAAAACAGCCGGTAGTTGCGTGAGCGCAAGGCCCGCGCGAACCGTGGCGCGCCATGGTCAGACGGAATCGGTGCGGGGACGGCGGCCATGCGTGTGCAATCCAAAACGGCGCGCCGGTCTTCCCCGGTTGCGTGCCGGACTACCGGGACGTTCCCGGCGTTTGCCGTCCTCGCAAGGCGATCGAAAAAATCAAGACCCTGCGGAACAACGCTCCAGCAAATCCAGGGCGTTTGGAACGGCGAATCCGACGGCCGTGTTGTCGAAGATGCACCACGTCTCCGTGCCGGTCGCAACTTCCTTCGTCAGAGTCGCGGCCAGGGAGATTGGGTGCCGGCGTTGTTGACGAGGATGTCCACCGCGCCGTTGATCGCCGCCGCGCGTTCCATCAACGCGCCGATGTCCTCCGGCCGGGTCAGGTCCGCGCCATGGTGGACGACCTCCTTGCCGTGCAATGCGGAGAATTCGCGGCGTAATTCTTCGATGCCGGCGGCATCGCCGAAACCGTTGAGCACGACGTGGCAGCCGGCCTTCGCCAGCGCGCGGGCAATGCCGCGTCCAAGTCCGGCGGTCGAACCGGTGACGAGGGCGGTTTTGTCTTCGAGTGGCGGTTTTTCTGGCATACGGAAGGTAACTCGGAGAGTGTTGCGCCGAAGGCGCGTCCAATCAAGGTAGGGATGGCTCTCCGAGCCGTCCGTAGATTTTCCCGTGGGCGCATCGTG
>CALMVM010000497.1 GCA_937873255.1 uncultured Verrucomicrobiota bacterium
CGCCTGCGCTCTGCATCGAAACCGATCCGGTCAACGGCACCCTCCACGCCTTCGCCTCGCTGGCGGTGCAACGGATCAACATCCTCGAAGGCGACGAGATCAACACCCGCCAGTTCGACACGCTCATCGAAAAAATCGCCCAATCCAAGACCGACGTGATCGTGGACAACGGCGCGTCGTCCTTCGTCCCGCTCTCGCACTACCTCATCAGCAACGAGGTGGCGTCCATCCTCCAGGAACTCGGGCACACGGTCGTCGTCCACACGGTCATCACGGGCGGCGAGATGCTCATGCCGACCCTCGCGGGATTCGCCTCGCTGGTGACGCACTTTCCGGCTTCCGTCCCCTTCGTCGTCTGGCTCAACCCTTACCACGGCGTCATCGATTACGAGGGCAAGGGGTTCACGGACACCAAGGTCTACAAGGAGAACAAAGCACGCGTCGCCGGCATCGTGCAGATCCCCGACGTGAAGAAGGAAACCTTCGGCATCGACATCGAGAACATGCTCAAAGCCCGCCGCACTTTCGAGGAAGAACAGCAGGCCAAGGGCGTTGTGCTCATGGCCAAGCAGCGGCTCAAGATTTTCGAGCGCAAAGCCTACGCGGCCATCGGCGCTGGGATGGGGGCACTGTCATGAACGGCAACGACGATGGCATTGACGATTTGCTGGCCGAACTCGCCCGCAAACACAAGGTCGCCCTCGGCGCGGACGACCCGGTGGCGATGCTGCTCACGGTCAACCGCTTTCTTTTGCGCGAGACGGCAGCCTCGCAGGACCAGCTTTTGCAGGGGTTCCGCGAGGCGATTGCCACGGCGTCGAGCGATTGGAACAAGCTCGCCAACAAACGAACCGAAGCCATCCTCAACTCCACGATCTTCGCCGCCAAGAACGCCGTCGCCGCCGGGGCGGAGGAAGGCGTGGCCGCCGGAGTTCCGGCGCTCATCCAGGCGACGGAAAGAGTTTCCGGGCGGATCGAGAGCCAACTCCGGCAAGTGTGGAGGTTGGTGGCCGTGGTCGCGGTGATGCTGGTCGTGCTGCTGCTGATCCTGGGTCTAACCTCTGCCGGCGTCGTGTTCCGCCTCCACCCTTGAACCGCGAGGGCTGGACGCTGCCAAGCGAACCGTGCCGCTCTCAGCCGTTGATGACGCTTTCCGCTTCTTTGAGCGTCGCAATGATCTGCGCAAAAGCCGTTGGCTCCTGAAAATACATGACCGCCATCCGCCGGTAATCTTCTTCCAATTCCTTGGTCCGCGCGTCCACGGGGCAAAGCCGCAGCGTTCCCGGCCGCGCCAGTTCGTATTGCGCCCGCTTCGATGGGTAATACCGGGACTTGAAGGCGACGACGCGTGACAGCAGCTCGAACTGCGTGCGTGCCGACAGAGCGGAGGGATGGTTCCAGAGCGCGGCGAAATCCGCGTAGTGGCGCGCCATCCGGTCGCGCAGCGGCAGGCCTTCCGGACGATGGAATTCGGCGTGCAGGATCGTCGCCTTCTCCCAGAAGGTCCGCTCGACTTCCAGGGCCACCACCTCGCTGGAAAAATCTTCGAAGGAACCGTCCGCGACGATTTCCGCAAGGAGGGGTGTCACGCGGTGTCGTCCGGCAGGGCGCTGGTCGATGAGGGAACCCAGCTCCATCTTCACGCTTTGCTCGATGTAGCTGGCGCCTGCCTCCGGGGCGATGGCCGCCGGATAACGAAAACGGAGCACCGGCGACTTGGTGGCCGCTTCGAGTTCGTATTCCAGCCAATCGCCGCCGCCCCCCAAGCGGACGCCGAGGGCGGCGCGAATCGCGTCTTCAAGCCACCGCCGGAACTCGTTTTGCACGTAGGCCGCGCACTTTGTTTCTACCTCCTCCAAGTGGCGGCGGGTCCGGCTGGCCGAGGCGTCGGCGGCGAGGAACGATTCTTCGTAGCCCAGGAGCGGCAGGCCGATGGACAGGTCGATGTCTTCGGAAAAGCGTCCGATGACCTTGAACACCTTCGAGAGCGAAGTGCCGCCCTTGAACACGAGGTCCCGGGCGAATTCGGGCCGGGAAAACAGCAGCCGCAAGGTCCAGCACACCCAGAAATCCTTTTCCACGATCTGCGGGGCGACGTTGAGCCGAGCCGCGGTTTCGCGCACGTACACCTCTTTTTCCTCCGCTGGAAGATCGGTGAAGCGGCTCACTTCAACTTTCCTCCTCCCGGGCGACCCGGCGCAGGTGCGGATGCATCCAGGCCGGTGCCAGACGCAGGTCTTTGATTAAGCGGCGGCGGTCGCTGCGTGAAAGAATCTTGCGCAACGCCGACACCCGCTCCGGCGTGAGGTTCGCCTTGCCGATCTCGCGCAGAGCCGCGAACACGAGTCCGCTCATGCGCCCGGCGGCGGCCATGCCGCGCGGGGAGCGGTGTTGCAGCTCGATGGTGCGATGGCCTTCCTTGATGATCCTGGATGCCCCGTCGGTCTGGTAGACCATCCGCGCGGGCACCTGCTCGGTGAGTTGCAGGAGATTGGCGGCCTGCGCGCCCGAAGGCTGGTGGCGGCTGCCGGAGCGGCGCGCGGCGGCGTCCACGATGGCTTCCGGGCGTGGTGAGAGTGTCCCCAACACCGGATGCGTGCGCGGCAGCTCGTACAGCCCACGGCTGACGCGGCGGATTTTGCCTGCGTCCTGCATCCGCCCGAGGATCACGCCCACGTTGTCCGTGGTGCCCAGATCCAGGAAGTCAGCGCGCGAGAACACTGCTCCCACACCCATCTTCTCCATTCGCCTGACAACTTTATCTGAAATCGTCATGAAGAATTTCCCTGTAAATTTGTTATAAATACTTCACTTTGTTTATAACAGCAATTTCTGAATCTTTTGTGCTCGTTTCTTCACCTCCTCCCTTGCCGCCAATGACTTTCCACGGAAGTTCACTACCGTAAGCGGATGCTCCCTGGCTTTCGCAAAGGTTCTCTCTTGGTCGGTTGCGTTTGGGGCATCCTGACCGGGATCACTCCCTTCTTCCAACCCGTTGACCCCGTCGCCCGCTGGGCGCTGGGTTTGGGCTTGGGCCTTTCCTACGCGAGCATCGGGCTTTTAGTCGCGGTCTTGCCGGATATCGGCAACGGACGGGGGCGCGGCTGGTTTCAGGGTGCGATTGCCGGGCTACTCTACAGCGTGCCCGGCGCGGTGTTTACCATGGTGCCTTATCCCTTACGTGACGATGCGCCAAGGTATTGGCATGAGTTCGCCGCCGGCGGGGCCCGCGCTTTCTTCCTAACACTCGCTTTTGGCACAATCGTTGGAGCGACGTGCGGGGCGGCACGCAAGCGCCGCTTCTGACGCCCATGACCGAACCTCAAGCGGCTTCCGCGAAGCTGTCCGACAGCAGGCGCTCCAGGTCCGCCGGGGACTGTAGATTAAAACGGCGCAAGAACTCGCCGGTCGTCGTCCACACGGTACGGCCGTTCTCCGCCGCCGTGCGGCAGTCCACCAGCCCGAGGTGTTGCAGACGGTGGACGACCGAGCGCTTGTCGGCGCTGAAGTAGCCGTTGATCTCGACCATGGAAAGCGGCTGCTTGAACGCGATGCAGGCAAGCACCTCCAGCCCCGTCGTGCTGAGCGGCCCATCTTCGTCCTGTCCATCGACCGTGCCAGCGGTGTCGGCGCGAGTCCGCTCGGCCAGGGCGGCGAAGTAATTCCGCAGGGCAGGGGGGCGTACCTCGGCCGTCGTGATACGCACACCACCGGCGCGCATGTCCAGGCGCAGGCCCAACTTTTCGAGCTTCTGCGTGGTTTTGAGCAACACCTGGAGCAACTCGAAGCTGCCGATGCTCGCCGCCGCGCGCACGGTAGCGTCGGGCTCCTGCACCAACAACTCGCGCAGCTTCTCGCGCAGGCCCTCGATGGAAAACTCCCGTCCGCTGACGAAGAGCAACTGCACGACCGCCCGCTCCAAAAAGGCGCTCTCGCTAGGCGTCATGGGAATGGTTCGTGGATCGTTGCCGGTTGCCCGAGGTCATTGCACCATTTCCGCGCAACGCTGGCAAGCTGCCACCGAGCGCGTCGAGGGTCGAGCGGGTGTGCTCGTAGGCCACGTGCGTGTAGCGCGCCGTGGTGCGGATGTCCTTGTGGCGCAAAACCTCCTGCACTTCTTTCAAATTTTTGCCGTGATCGTTGAGCAGGATGGTCGCCGCACTATGGCGCAGCCCGTGGGCGGTGAGGATGCACGGCAAGCGCAAGTCTCGGCACGCCAGGCGCAGGTGGTTATTGAATGAGCGGTTGGTGTACGGCTCGCCACCCGGCCCGGCAAACACGAATTCTGAGCGGCAGAACTTGAGCCCCCGCGCGGCGAACACCTTCATGCCCCGGTGCTGGTCCTGGATCGTGCGCCATTGCGTCAACAACTCGCCCAGGTTGCCAGTGACGGGCAGGTTGTAGTAACCACCACCCTTGCCACGGACGCGCAGGGCCACAGGACGCCCAACGGGATTGAGCAGGCAGTCGTTCCA
>CALMVM010000498.1:0-3283 GCA_937873255.1 uncultured Verrucomicrobiota bacterium
GCCCGACCTCGCGCCGTTGTCGACCTCGCTCCCGCCCGCCCATTACCAGACGGCCTCGAACGATTCGTCCGCGACGCTGCCTGCGGCAAACCTCGCCGCCACCGACCGACCGCCGCCGCTGCCCTTCCAGCCCGCCGCGTACCAATCGCCGCCGCCCGCGCCCGCGATGTCGCCGGCCGCTTACGTGCCGCCCCCGGTGCCAGGGATCTCGTCTTCGACTTTCCCGCCCGGTCTGTACCAACCGCCGCCGCCGCCGCAAAACAGGTCGTTCACCCGGCAATGGCTGATCTTTGGCGCGGTGCTGCTGGGAGCCCTGCTGCTCGGAGGGATTCCGCTGGTCTACTTCGCCACCAGGTCGAAGCAGGATAACACGGCAGCCAACAATTCCCCGACGCCCGCCGCCGCGACGCCGTCACCGAGCGCCACCGTTGCCATCGTCGCCGCGTCCACGCCGACGCCGACCGCCGCCTCCCGGCCGACGGCCACCCCTTCCAACACGCCGCGCCGTTCGTCGGCGCTCGATGCTGCCGGCCAGGTTCCAGACGCCAACGCCCAATCTTCCGGTGTTCGCACGCTCGCGGTCCCCGGCCAATACCCGACGATCCAGGCGGCCATCGACGCGGCCCGGAGTGGAGACACCGTCAAGGTGGCCGCCGGGACATTCCAGGAGAAGCTCGTCTTCAAGGACGGCATCC
The DNA here is from genome assembly GCA_937873255.1 of uncultured Verrucomicrobiota bacterium. Lineage (GTDB taxonomy): Bacteria > Verrucomicrobiota > Verrucomicrobiia > Chthoniobacterales > SZAS-18 > CAHJWO01. Next base: position 696 of record CALMVM010000498.1, read on the forward strand.
GTTTGCTCGGGGCCGGCACGGAGGAGACGACTGTTTCCACGCCGGGCGACGGGGAAGTCCTCGTGGCGAAGAAATGCGCTTCCGGCACGGTGACGGGTTTCACGTTCGAGCACACGGGACCGAACAAGGCCAACGAGGTCAGTTATGTGGTGTGGCTCGATGCTTCGTCCATCCGGCTGAGGAACTGCCGCATCCGCAACTCCGGTAGCGTGGGCATCGGCTGCGAGACTGCGGATAAATCGGTCGTCGAGGATTGCGAGGTATCCGGCTCGCACGCCAGCGGCCTGCTCGCGCTCGGAGCGGGGACGGCCCCGACCTTCCGCAACAACCACGTTCACGACAACACCGGCACGGGCATCAACTTCAAGAAGGGCGCGGGCGGGACGGCGGAAAACAACGTGAGCGAGGACAATTCCGAGTTTGGGGTCTGCATCCTCGATGCGGACACCGCGCCGACCCTCACCGGCAACACGATGCGCGGCAACAACATGAGCGGCTTCACGTACCAGGACGGCGGCGGGGGCAGCGCGCAGGACAACACCGTCGAGAACAACAAGCAGGGCGGCATCCGCCTCTCGGACAAGGGGACCTCGCCGAAGCTGGTGCGCAACCATATCCGAGGCAGCGGGTTGAGCGGGTTCATCGTCGTCGCGGGAGCCGGCGGCGTGATCGACAACAATACCAGCGACGAGAACAAGGATTACGGGGTGCTCGTCAGCGGGGCCGGCACCGCGCCGACCATCACGAACAACAAGTTCACGGACAACAAGACCATCGGCATCAGTTTCGACAGCGGCGCGGGCGGCACGGCAACGTCGAACACCATCACCGGCAGTTTGCTGGGCATCCGGGTAATGGGCAAGGGCACCGCGCCGACTGTACGCGAGAACCAGGTTCGCACCAATTCCGGTGACGGCATCGCGGTCCGCGACGGCGCGGAGGGTGTGATCGAGGGGAACGTGTGCGAGGAGAATTCGCAGTACGGCATCGCCGTCTACGGACCCGGCACGTCGCCGACGCTCAACGGCAACAAGACCGAGAACAACAAGAAGGACAACGTGTACGTCGAGAAAGGGGCCACACCCAAGCGCACCGGGAAGTATGACGGGTTTTTCCGGTGAACGGTGTTCGGCCGTGGACACTCGTCACATCACTTTTTCTGTCATCCTGAGGCGAGTGCAACGAGCCGAAGGACCTGCCTGCGTGGTACCCGCTTGCTTGCACTCGCAGCCCGACCTAGCCGGTCGTCCTCTTTCTCATTTGGGGGCGCGCCGGCGTCATCTTTCCGGCGCGGCCCGGGGGGGGTTTCCACTCGCCTCAGGATGACAGAAAAAAGAAGGATGGCGCGCGTGTCGGCGTGCGCGTCGCTAAATGCGGCGCAATCATCGCAAAAAGTGTGGTCGAGGATAGCCCGGAGAGCCATCAGGACTCTGGACGACCGCCTATAGAGGAACTGCCCCGCCCTCAGAGCTTCCACACCGTCTCGCCGCCGACGACCGTCCGCACCGCGCGGCCTTTCAGCCGCCAACCGCCGAAGGGCGTGTTGCGGGAGCGTGAGGCGGATTCCTCGACGTTCACCGTCCATTCCAGGCCGGGGTCGATGAGCGTGATGTCGGCTGCCGCGCCCGCCGACAGGGTGCCGCGTCCGTCCGGCAGCTTGAGCAGGCGCGCGGGATTGACCGTCAACAACTCGATGAGCCGCCCCAGGCCGATGGCTTTCTTTTCCTCGACGAGCAGGTGGTGGAACAACCCGAACTCCGTCTCCAGCCCCAAAATGCCGAACGGCGCGCGGTCGAACTCCACCTCCTTCTCGTACGCCGTGTGCGGCGCGTGGTCGCTCGCCAGGATCGTCACCGTCCCATCGGCGATGCCGCCGACCAGCGCGTCGATGTCCGCGCGGGTGCGCAGGGGCGGGTTCATCTTGTAATGCGTGTCGTACCCGCAGACGGCCTCGTCGGTCAGTGCGAGATGGTGCGGACAAACCTCGCCCGAAATCCGCACCCCGCGCGCCCGCGCCTCGCGCAGATGCCGCACGCTCCCCGCGCAACTCAGGTGCTGGCAATGGATCGCCGCGCCCGTGAGTTCGGAGAGCACGACGTTGCGCAAAACGATGAGTTCCTCGCCTGCCGCCGGCCAGCCGGGCAGGCCGAGCACCGTGCTCCAATAACCTTCGTGCATCACACCGTCGCCGACCAGGCTGTAATCCTGGCAATGATCGAGCACCGGCAGATCGAACATCCCCGCGTACTCGACCGCCCGGCGCATCAGGTCGTGGTTTTGCACGCAATGGCCGTCGTCGGTGATCGCCACCACGCCCGCCGCGACCATCGAGCCAATCGGCGCGAGTTCCTCGCCGGCGAGTCCCTTGGTGATCGCGCCGGTCGGGAAAATGTTCACGCACGCCTTGCGCGCGCGTTCCTTGATCCAGGCGATGGTCGCCGGGCTGTCGGCGGCCGGGTTGGTGTTGGGCATGCACACGACCGTCGTGAATCCGCCCGCCGCCGCCGCCCGCGCGCCGCTTTCGATGGTTTCCTTGGCCGACTGGCCCGGTTCGCGGAAATGCACGTGCAGGTCGATCAACCCGGGTG
>CALMVM010000498.1:3293-4443 GCA_937873255.1 uncultured Verrucomicrobiota bacterium
TGCCACCACCAGGCCGGCGGCGTTGATGATCTCGGCGGGGTGGTCGTCGCCGGGCACCTTGCCGTCCACCGCGACGATCCGGCCGTCGCGGATGAACACGTCGCGCAGGGCGTCGATGCCGTTGGCGGGGTCGATGACGCGACCGCCCCGGATGATCGTCAGCCTGGAGGGAGTTGCGTCGCTCATGACGGGCTGGCGACGCGGTAACTGTCGCAGAGGTAAAGCGCGGCCATGCGCACGGCGAGGCCATTGGTGACTTGGTCCAGGATGACGCTGTGGCGCGGGTCGTCGGCCACGTCGCTGTCGATTTCCACGCCCCGGTTGATCGGCCCCGGGTGCATGATGAGGCAATCCGGCCGCAGGCGCGCGGCGCGTTCCTTGGTCAGGCCGAAAAGCGACGTGTACTCGCCCAACCCGGGGAAGTACGCCCGGCGCTGGCGTTCATGCTGGATGCGCAGGAGGTTGATCACGTCCACGGATTCGAGCACGTCGTCGATGCGTCGCACGATGGAAACACCCATTCGCTCGAAGACCGGCGGCACGAGCGTCGTCGGGCCGACGAGCGTCACCTTCGCGCCGAGCTTGAGCAGGCCCCAGATGTTCGAGCGCGCCACGCGGGAAAACAGGATGTCGCCGACGATGGCGATGTGCAGGCCGTCGATGCGCCCGCGTTTTTCGCGGATCGTGAACAGGTCGAGCAACGCCTGGGTGGGGTGTTCGTGCGCGCCGTCGCCGGCGTTGATGACGCTGGCGTGCAGCCGGTCGGCCAGGAAACGCGGCGACCCCGCCGAACTGTGCCGCAGGACGACGAGATCGACGTGGTTGGCCTGGAGGACGAGCGCCGTGTCCTTGAGCGTCTCGCCTTTCACGAGGCTGGAGCCAGTCGCGGAGATGTTGACCACGTCCGCGCTCAGGCGCATCGCCGCCAGCTCGAACGACGTGCGCGTGCGCGTGCTCGGCTCCACGAAGAAATTGACCAGCGTGCGTCCCTGGAGGACGGGCACTTTTTTCACGTCGCGCGCGCCGACCTGCTTGAACTGCCGCGCCGTGTCGAGCAGCAGGGTGATCTCCTGCGGCTCCAGTTCCTGGATGGTCAAGAGATCCTTGCGCCGCCAGACGGGCGGGGGAGCGGGAGCGGACGGGGCGTTCA
>CALMVM010000499.1 GCA_937873255.1 uncultured Verrucomicrobiota bacterium
ACCGAGGAGAGTCTCCCTTCTGAATTGCTCCTGCCCCCGATGCTGCGCGACCAAATCGCGGTGTTTTCCTCCGGGAACGGCGTGCCGAGGGCGAACGGCGGCGGCCTTGCCCAAGCCGGTTCGCCCACCGACCTCGAAGGCAGCCTGAACCTGGACGACCGCGAGCGGCAGGCCATCCTCCAGGCGTTGGCGCAGACTCACGGCAACAAGCTCAAGGCCGCCAAGATCCTCGGCATCCACCGCCCCACGCTTTACAACAAAATGAAGCGTTACGGCATCGCCGTCTGACCGATGCGCGTTTCTCCACTTCGACCCGGCCCCGAGGCACGGAAACCGCTGCATCGCCGTAGGGTCGCATCCGCCGCTGGTCGGTAGCGAAGAGGGTTTCCATGCCGCATCTTGAAAAAATCATCGCGCACGACGCGCGCGAACTCGCCCCGCGCGTGTCGCAAACGGTCGGCCCGCTCGCCGAGAGGTTGCCGCTTTACAAAAAATTCCTGCGGATCGAGAACCACCGCCTCCGTCTCGCCCATCAGGCCGGGGGTGGCGGCCGGGAAATCTGCAAGCGGCGCGTGCAACTGCTCGACGTTTTTCTTCGCCGCATCTTCACGGACGCCACGGCCGTGTGCCTGCCCGGCGGGGCCGTGCCGGCGCTGGACCTCGTGGCCATCGGCGGGTACGGCCGCGGCGAGTTGAACCCATACAGCGACGTGGACATCCTGTTTCTCCACGATTTCGACGCCGACGCGGTGCCCGCCGAGATCAGCGGACTGATCAAACAGGTGCTCTACGCCCTGTGGGACATCGGGTTCAAGGTCGGCCATTGCACCCGCTCGATCAGCGAGGCATGCGAGCACGCCAACCGGGACAACATCAGCAAGACCGCCCTCGTCGAGGCACGCCACCTCGCCGGCTCGCGCGCGTTGTTCGATGAATTCCGGCGGCGGTTCGAGGACGCGTGCGTGCGGGGTCAGGAGGCGGAATACCTCTCGTGGCGCCTGGACGACCAGCGGGTCCGGCACCAGAAGTACGGTCCAACCGTTTTCTTGCAGGAGCCCAACATCAAATCCAGCCCGGGCGGCCTGCGCGACTACCACAACCTGCTCTGGAGCCTGTATTTCAAGGAAGGCGTGCGCGGCCCGGCCGAACTCTCCGAGCAGCGTCTCATCAACGAAAGCGAACGCCGCACGCTGGAGCGCGCCTACGATTTCCTGCTGCGCGTCCGCACCGATCTGCACTACCTCACCCGCCGGTCCACCGACTCGCTGACGCTTTATTTCCAGGGTCAGATCGCCGACCGCTTCAAATATCCGCAGAAGAATACCTTGCGCCGCAGCGAGGCATTCATGCGGGATTATTACCACCACGCCCGCGCGCTCCTGCTCATCACCGACAACCTGTTCCTGCGCCTGATCCAGGCCGGCCCGATCACGCCGGAAAACCCGGTCACGGGTTTGCTGCGGCTGTTCGGCCCGCAGTGCGGCGGCCCCATCGAGCGTTTCGACGGGTTCCTGAGTCAGGATGGAATGATTTATTCGGAGACGCGCGAGGTGTTCAACCTCGACCCGGTGCGTCTGTTGCGGGTGTTCGAGTACGCGCAGACGCGCGGACTGCGGATCTCGTCGGAGTTGCAGCAGCTCATCCGCCGCCGGCTCTGGCTGGTGAACCGCACCTTCCAGTACGCGCGCGCGGCGCGGGAAACGTTCATCGCCATCCTTTCGCGCCCGGGCCAGGTCGGACGGGTCCTGCGTGCCATGCACGAGGTCGATCTGCTCGGCGCGTACATGCCGGAGTTCGGCGAGTTGACCTGTCTCGTCCAGCACGAGTTTTTCCACCGCTATTCAGCGGACGAACACACGCTCGTTTGCATCGAAAAACTCGACGGCCTGCTCGACCCCGGCAACACCCGGTTCGCGGGTTACCGCGAGCTGTTCGAGAAGCTCGCCGATCCGTTCGTGCTGTACCTCGCCCTGCTCCTGCACGACACCGGCAAGGCGACCAGCGCGCGGCACCACTCGGAAGCGAGCGCGCTGTTCGCGCAAAAGGTCGCCGCCCGCCTCCAGCTCTCGCCCGAGCGGCGGCGTTCGCTGATCCTGCTGGTGGATCATCACATCACGATGTCGTCCACCGCGCAGCGGCGCAACCTGGACGACTCGGCGACGATCGTGGAGTTCGCCGGCATCGTGAAAGACCGCGCCAACCTCGACGCGCTGATGCTGCTCACCCTCGCCGACGGCCAGGGCACGAGCGACGACAACTGGAGCGATTGGAAGGAGTCCCTCGTCTGGCAGCTTTACCATGCCACCGCCAAGTACCTCGCGGAAGGCGAGGCCGCCTACCTCGCCGAACGCCGCCAGCGCGAGAGCCGGCGCGAGGCGGTCACGGCGGCGCTCGACCCGGGTTATCTCGACGAAATCGACGCGCACTTCCAAGGCATGCCGTCGCGCTACTTCGAGACGTTCGCGCCGGAAGCCATCGTCGAGCATTTGCAGGTGATCCGGCAATTCCTCGCCTACCGGCAGGAACACGGTGAGCCCTCGGCCGCGTTGGCCCCGGCCATCTCGTGGAAACCGCAGCCCGACCGCGGCCACACCGAGTGCCGCGTCTGCACGTGGGAGCGCCCGGGGTTGTTCGCCCGCATTGCCGGTTCCTTCGCCGCGTCGGGTCTGAACATCCTCAGCGCCGACATCTTCACCCGTGCCGACAACCTCGCCGTGGACATATTCCGCGTCTGCACGCCCTCGCAACGCGCCGTGATGGAACCGCGCGACTTCGCCGCCGTCGAAAGCGTATTGCGCCAGGCGCTCCAGCCCGAGCCGTTCGATTTCGGCCCGCTGCTGCAAAAGGCACGCCGCCGGCTGCGCCCGTTGCGGACGGCCCAGGAACTCGATTTTCCGACGCGCACGGTCATCACCAACCAGGCGACCGACCTGTACACGCTGTTGGAAGTCCAGACGCCCGACCGGCTCGGGTTGCTCTACGATCTGTTGCGCGCGCTCGGGCGGCTGAAGGTCAACGTGACGCTTTCGCGCATCGCCACCGAGAAAGGCGCGGCCATCGACAGCTTTTACGTGACCGACGAGAACGGCGGCCGGATCGCCGATCACGCCTTTCAGGAAAAAATCCAAGCGGCGGTGCAGGCGGCGGCGGTCGCTGGAAACGCGGAACGTGGAACGGCGAACGCGGAACGGCGGAGGTAATCGAAAAGCTTCGACTCAATGAGCGCGAAAACCAGTGGCCGCGTCGGAGCGCGAACGCATGCCAAATGGTCGGCACATCCTTCTGGGGTTGCGCCAATATCAGGCTGGCAATGATGCCTTCCGTGGCGTTGACGGCATAAAGCGCAAAGGCCAAAGGCAACAAG
>CALMVM010000500.1 GCA_937873255.1 uncultured Verrucomicrobiota bacterium
CATCCCAACAAACTCCAGCGCAACGACGCCACGAAGGCGAACAGCGAGGTCTTGCGCGCGCGGGCCATGTTCCCCAGACTCATAACCCGGTGCGGCAGCGGATCAACCGGCAGCATGCCCTGTCGAGCAAGGGCGGTTGCCGGAAAAAGTCGAAGCGCCGCTCTGAAAAAATGGCCAACTGCATCAGACGCGGATTTTGTGGCAGCGCCGGGCGGCGGCCTTCCCGCCGAGGGGGCAAAGACGTTGGACGGGGGCGTTCGCGCCGTTACGATCCTCCGCGCTTCCCGGGGACGGAGCGCACCGGGAGCAAAGCTGGAACAGCGGCGTCACGCGCGGCGGCAGCGCGCACAGGGAGAAGCGGTGGAAGCTCATGGCAAGTCGGTCGATGACCCATTCCTCGCACCGCCATGTAAGGATTCGATGAGGACGGGCCGTTTTTTTGTAAAGGGAAGGTAATGTTTCGCTTGCCTCCGTGAAGACCTGCTAGGATGAGGCAACCGAGCCGCCAATGAACCCGACCAGACCGGACTCCTCCGCCGACGGCAAGCCCAAGGTGTTGATCATCGACGACGACCGCGACTTCTGCGCGTTGATCTCCGACTATCTGGCAGCGTTCGGGTATACGGTAAGCGCGGCGCACACCGGACCGGCGGGCGTGGACAAGGCACTGGCGGAACGTTGGGAAGCGATCATCCTCGACGTGATGCTGCCCGGTTGCGATGGCTTCGAGGTACTCCGGCGCATCCGCAAATCGAGTACGGCCCCGGTGTTAATGCTCACCGCGCGCGGGGATGAGGCCGACCAGATCGTCGGGCTGGAACTCGGCGCGGATGATTATCTGCCCAAGGGAAGTTCGACCCGGCAACTCCTGGCGCGGCTGCACGCGATCACGCGCCGTGTCGCCGCAGCCGGCGGCGCGGGGACCGGCGACGGGGCACCCCTGCGGGAGGTCGTCGTCGCCGATCTGCGCATCAGCGCGGAGTCGCGCCGGGCGGCCCTCGGCGGACAGACGCTCGTGCTGACGCCGGGTGAATTCGACATCCTGCTCTCGCTCGCGAAAGCCAAGGGGCGCGTGAAAACGCGCGACCATCTCCTCGCGGAAATCCGCGAGCGGGAATACGAGGTGTTCGACCGCGCGATTGACGTGCAGATATCGGCGTTGCGCCGCAAACTCGGGGACGATCCGAAAAACCCTCGCTTCATCCGCACGGTGCGATCCGCCGGCTATATGCTCGTGGACCCCGACGTGCCCTGATGCAACACCGGCGACGGAACGCCGTCGCACCGGAAAGAACTCAGGATTTTGCGCCAACGGTGCCGAGCAGGACGGTGCCGAACTTCGTGTGGAAAGTGCGGATCACCCAGCCGTTCCACCAGTACACGAAACTCGCCGCCGGATTCCGGCGTTTCGTCGTCGGCGACGTTGCCGCAACGCGTGACCCCGACTGACGGGCCTCGCGCGGATGGCGGTGCGGACGGGAAGCCACGAAATCCTTCGGATCGGTCCGCGCTCTGCGGCGGCGTGCGGTGGAGTGATTCGCGGTGCGTGGGGCTCTGGTCTGGGTGAGGTTCGCGTCCGAAAGGCTATCCCGGGTCAGTCCACCGCCGCTGGTGACGGTATAGGCTTCGATAACATCGACCTCGCCACGCACCGGCGTGACCAGAGTCGTCGCAAGAACAACGGCCGCAACGGCTGGAATCCGTTTCTGGAGCAACTGCATGCTGCTTGAATCGGTCCAACTGCCGCGCGAGGCCGTGTGTGCGTCTTTCGATGACAACAGATTTTTCCTGTGAGGGCTGGTGACCGGCGCGGCCGAAAGGCTGGTCGCTCCGTTTGGCGCGAATATCGATCAATTTTTGCGCTCGTTTTTTGGCGCGAAAACTCGCGGGCTTCACGATGCGGGAAAGGCCCGGCAACGGTGCCTTCCGTCATCTTCATCCAGACCTTCGGCGGATCAAAGGAAATGCGCATCGACCGACTGACGGGAGAAAGCGATTACCAGGGCTTCTTTCTTCCCGGGAATGCGAAGAATACCAACTTCATCCTCAAGAACGTAAATCTCATCATGGACCCGCCTTTGAACTCGACCGCCAAGGGCGGCTATGCGTTCTGGCTGGACCTTGGACAAAAGGATGGTTCGGCACCGGTGCCCACGCAATCGTATAACTTCTATGTCCAGCCTCGCACCGGTCGGGCGTTGGATACGAGCGTAGCCCCCGACAGGGGCTCGGGCGATCCGCAGAACACCTGGCCGACAGAGGCGAATGGTTACCTGACGTGGCCCAATCTCTCCTATGTCACCGGCGGGATCTACGATGGTTTGCCGCCGGACGGGATAGACTTCGTGCCTGCCTCCTCGGTGGGTAACAATTACGTTTCGCCGGGATATCTCCCGCAATGATCTCGCAGGCAGCAGAGCCCACTATCCCGGAGATGCACTGACACCCAGCGAGTCGGATCAAAGCCAGGAAGTGAACGGACGCCCGCCGGCGAGAGATTCTCGTCGGCGGGCGGTCATTCAACAGAGTGACTCATTTTCGCGTTGAAACCACCGTATCAGTATAGGCACCCTGTCCGTCGTTCGGGATTTTCCCTTATGCTCAAGGTCAAAGACGGCGGACACCGTTTGTTCGAGAATTTGCTCGGTCAGGCCGAGCACGACCCGAACAGCGGCGTCGCGCTCGTTTGCCTGAGCGAGCGGTTCGGACGCGACTGCCTCGCGCAGGTCGAAAAGCAACTCGAAACCCTCCCCACCCGCGAGATCGCCAGCCAGAGCTGGGCCGACAACGGCCGCATTATGTCGCCGACAGCCGTGAGGAAGCCGTCGCCGTCAGCGACGACTACGCGCCCGAGCGCCTCGAATTCCACGTCGAGGACGCGGACTATTATTGCGAGCACCTCACGAACTACGGCTCGCTTTTCATCGGCGAGGAAACAACCGTGACGTACGGAGACAGTCCATCGGGATCAACCATATCCTCCCCACCAGCTGCGCAGTTCGCTACACCGGCGGGGCTCACCGCCGACGCGCGCGTGCAACGTTACGCGTCCAAATCGTGAGCCTCTTCGATCTCAGCGGCAAAACGGCGTTGGTCACGGCGGCTGCGACAGGTTTGGGTCAGGGCATCGCTCTGGCATCAGCCGAACGGGGGCGCGGGTCATCGTGTCCGACAAGCCGGAATGCTCGCTGGTGGAAACCGGCGGCCTCGTCCGTGCGCGGACCCAACGGGAGACGCATCCGGTCGCCATCGACGTGCGCGAGCCGGCGCAGATCGACGCGGGCGCGGCGCGGGTGCTTACCGGCGAAGGGATTCTCGCCGCTCCTGCTGCCGCCGGACGCACCCTTTTGGAACGATCCGGAACAGCCGTTGCCTTGCGAAACCGGCGACTCCGCCCGGCCGATCCCGGCGGCGGGGTTGGTCGTGCGCAGCCATCGCGGCGAGGTCGAGTTGCTCAATGCCGCGACCGCCATCAGTCCGGGCAACACGCCGTTCGGCCCGTGGAAATGGGGCAAGCTCAGCTACCGCACCGTGACGGGATTCGAGATCACAGGCGCGGACGGCCTCTGGTCGGGAATCGACAGTCCGAGGTCGCGCATTTTCCTGCCCAGGTAGTCGAGGCCGATCAACACGTCAGGCCTATATTCACCAAGCCATTTCTTGAACGGAAGGTTCAAAGAATCGTCGTTGCCGTCAGCGAGCAAAAGCAGCGGGACACTTTCCACGTCGGGCTGCTTCCAGTGCGTGAACAGCCAACTGCTCAGATAGTTGCTCTCCGCCTTGTCGTCCATCTCGGCGGGGATGCAAAGGCCGGGTCGCCGGTAGCCGAGTTCATGCGAATGCCGCGGCATGAGGCTCATCAAGTGGGACTGGTGGTTGGTCACGACGTTGAGCACGGCCGGCTGGATGCTGTAGCCGAAGCACACGGCGGAAAAACCCCGATATTCGATGGACCGGAACGGGTCGGGGTTCGGCAGCGGCGCAATGAGCAAGCCCTGGATATTGCGCGCGCAGGATGCGGCAAAATTTCTCGGGCGTCATGCCGAGTTCGCGCAGCCAAAAGGATTCGAGCAAATAACCGAGCCGCTCGGCCCGTTCCGATGCTCCCTGGAAATATTCGACGAACTGCGACTGCTCGAAAAGTTGCTTGTGCTGCGGCCAGTCGTTGATCCACGCGATGGTCGCCTGATAGCGCGGCTGGCTGTTGGCCTGGCGGTAGAGGTTGAGCGCGGTCGACATCGGGTCGGGGCGATAGCCGAGAGTGTTGGCGATGCGTTGGATCTTCTCGCGGGTCGTTGGCAGCAGCCGGGGACTGTCGCGTAACGCCAGACTGACCGTGCTGTAGTGCAGTCCGGCCGCCTTGGCGACATCACGCAAGGTGACGACATGAGAGGGATTTTCCACGGCACTCGGGGGATCGTGGCAGACTTTCGATGATTCACTAAACGCAGGCGCACGTTTTTGCATTTGTTTTCAACAGGTTGAACGCAACGGGTGGAGCGCGGCGATGCGCACGACCGTAGCGAACGCTAGCGTTGAGAAACGCTCGCTCCCGCCGGGGCGTGGTCGAGCGGAGAGGCGAGGTCCTTGCGCTGCCACGCGCGGACGTAGTCGATGACAAAATCCGCCGGCAACTGCTTGTCGTCGGTCGCATCGTTGTCCCACCCGCCGCTGGGCATGTAAAAGATGAAAAACGCCGGCACGTTGGACACGCGCGGATTCTCCCAATGCAGCACCGCCTTGCCGTTGCAGTAATAGGTCAATTGCCCCGGCAGCCACAGCAGCCCGCAGGTCAGGAAACCGTCTTTGTCGGGCTGGCAGTAAATTTTATCCGAGCCGTTGCTTTTGTGATCTTTTTTGTAGCCGTCCCAGTGTTCCGCGATGTTGTAGCGAAGTCCACCCCAGCGCGTGAGATGCTCCATGATGCCGAATTCCATCCCGCCGTCGTCGGTATCCTGGCGCTCCGGCCCGGCGGGCTCGCGGTCGGGCATCATCTAGAAAGCCGGCCACAAGCCAGGCGTGGCGGGCAGTTTCATGCGCGCCTCGAAATATCTGTAACGCTGCGTCCACTTGCCGAAGCTATCGAGGTAGCCGGTGGCATAGGGAGTCTCCAACCCCTTGGGGTCGTCGTTCTGGTGGCCGGTCTTTTTTTCGTGGCGCAGCCGCGCCACCCCGCCGCCGAGGAGGATGGTTTCCTTGGTCCAATGCGTCTTCTTCGGGTCCCACCAATTGGAGGAATAAACGTTCCAGTGGCTCGCGTCGAGCACGGTGCCGTCGAACTCGTCGGCGTATGTCTTGACCCAATCGCCCTCGCCCCGCGGGTGCTTGCCGAGCCAATCAGGCAGCGCGGGCGAGGGCGGCACCTCCGCGCGGGTCGATTCGACCGCCAGGGTGCCGGCCGGCGCGGACGCGGCGTCAGGATCGTGACGCCGGCGACGGTGTCGTTGGTGACGTGGGTGGAGAGTTTCTTTTGCGTCGGATCGGCGGGTTTGGAACTGGCGAAGGGAACCACGATTTCCGCCGACGCGCCGGGAGCGAGCGGACCGCCGGTGACGGTTTCGCTGGGCCCCCCGCTGCTTTCGATGCGGGTGCTGGGCGTCAGGGTTGTGTTGCCGACGTTGCGCAGCTTGACGCGCGCCTGGAGGCAATCGCGCAAATCCCAGCGGCCCTGCAACGGCTTGAAGGTGACGGGCGGTGGCGTGCGCGATGCCGGGGCCGAGAGTTCCAGTCGCCGGTCACGAATTGGCCGACCGGGTTACGGTTTGTCGAACGTCCAGGTGATCCCGTAACTGGGTCGCGCTCCGCGCGGTGGTGGGAGCAGCGGGTGTTTGGCCCGAGGCCGAGGAGAAAGCGGTGGCACTCACGGCGGCAACGAGGAGAAGGTTTTGCCGGCCGGCGGGGGAGGGGGACGGAAGGAAGATGCCGGGAGCGTACGCACGGATTCGGCGTTCCGGCGAGTTCCGTTCCATCGATTCAACAGTGGCGTCAAAAAATTGTCCCAGCCCGTTTTGGGTTCAGCGTCCCTGCGAAACCCGCTCCAACAACTCGGGCCCGCTCATGCGGAACGCGGCGTCGTGCGGGCAGGCCGCCACGCACTGCGGCTTCGGCGAATCGCGGTCGCCGTGGGCATCGCACAGGTCGCACGCGGCGGCCTTCAACCGGCCGGCCTTCAGAAGATTTCCGGGGCGGTCTGGGTCCGGCGACGCGATGACCTGACGCTGGTTGGGCATCATGAAGATGCTGCCGTAGGGGCAGTTCGACGCGCACAATCCACAGCCGATACAATGGTCCTCGATGACGATCTGCTGGTGCTTGCCGCGATGGATTGAATCGACCGGGCAGCCGACCATGCAATGGGCGTCCGTGCACGACCGGCAGGAGGTCGCCACGAGGTAATGGCCGTAGCGCATCCCGTCGCGCATCAACCGCGAGATCTCCATGCCGTGCGTGGCGGTGCCGTGCTCCTCGATGCAGCCCCGCGTGCATTGGTCGCAACGCGTGCAGCGGTCGAGGTCGAGGACGAGGATGCTCTGCCCTTCGTAGAGCCCCTGCTCGATGTACGCGCGGCGCGTGTCGTCGCTGGAGGCGTTGTCACGCAGCCGCGCGAGCGACATGCCCACCAGACGCCGGCCCACCACGGGAAACTCGCGGATCATCCGCAGGAAATCCTCGCGCCCGAGCCGGGCCAGTTCCAGGTGTCCGAGCGCGGAACACGTCGCCGTGCGCACGCCGGTGGGGATCGCTGCCGAGAGTTCGCCGCTGGCTCCTTCGAGCGCCTGCCGGAACGCCGCGAAAACCTCGTCCGGCTTCTTGCCCATTTCCGAGGCTGTCAACCCCAGCAGCCCGATCTCGCCCACGATGGTCCCGGGGCCGCGCGAGAGCACCTTGGCCTCCGTCCCATACTGGCGCTTGCCGATGCGGACGTGGCCGAGGCGCACGAAATAAAGCGCGTCCGCGACCTCGCCCTGGAGGAACAGCGATTGCCCCGGACTGACCCGTACGAACGTGATGCGCGGCCGCAGGAATTCGAGGATTTTTTCGTGGACCTCGGGCGGCAGCGAGCGGAACAACTCGGAATCTTGCAGCGTCAGGGCCAACACCCGTTCGCGGAAGTTGGCGTCGAAGCGTTGCCGCAGGCTCGGCACGCGCATGAGCCGGTCCAGGACGTTGCGCCGGATTTCCCAGACCTCGCCGCGCGTCACGGCGGTCACGGTGGCGGTGCGCGGTGTGCTGGTGAGGCAGGCCATCTCGCCGACGATGATCGCCTCGGGGGTCTGCTGAAAGCGGGCGACGACCCGCGATTTCGCGCGCGGCAGGAGCCCACCCAAAAAGGAATCAGGCGCTTCCGCCGGCGCCGTGACCGTGACCTCCAGCGTGCCGTTCTTGATGAGGAACGCCGTGTTGCCCGCATCGCCTTGTTCACAGACCACGTCGCCCTTGCGCAAGGTTCGGCGCACGACCAGTCCCTGTTGCCAGAGCAGGAATTTCGGCGAAACGCTCGTGAAGATCGGGTCGGAGAGCAGTTCGGCGGGTGCGAGGTAATTTTTCGAGCGGCCGGACGTGGACACTTTCACGCGCGCGCTCGGCTTGAACAGGATCGCGCTCGTCGGGCACGAGATCATGCACTCCCCGCACTGCACGCAACTGGAACGGCCCATCGGGTCGTTCAAATCGAAGCTGATGCCAGCGGTGACGCCCTTGCCCGTGCGGCCGATGACCTGATTCGCCCGCACGTCGTCGCAGCCGCGCACGCAGCGGTCGCAGAGGATGCACGCGCTGTGATCGACCTGGAACACCGGCGAGGAGATGTCCATGCCGCGCCGTCCGACGTTGGGCGCGGTCGCCGGCAGCCCCTTGGAAAACACGTCGAGCTTGAACCGCTCCGGCTTCGCGTCGTTGCGCTCGACGGCGCGGGCGAGTTCGTTGAACGGGGCGAACTCCATCGCCGGCGATCCCGGCGGCGCGGGCTTGAGGTGATCGGCCGCAAGCAACTCGGTGAGCACGCGCACGCTCCCGCGCACGCGCTCGCCGTCGGGGCCGGGGTCGTTCATCGTGAAGACTTCCATCCCGTCCTTGACCTGATGCTGGCAGGCGGGCAGGAGCTTGCGTTCCGCCGCGCGTTTGCCGCGCTTCTGGCCGTAGATTTGCACGACGCAAAGCCGGCAGACGGCCACCGGCTTCATGTGCTCCTGATGGCACAGGATGGGGATCGGGATTTTCGCCTCGTCGCCGGGCTGCTTGACGTAAAGCCTGACCGCCGCGTCGTAGATCGTAGTGTAGCGCGGCTTGGGCCGGCCGTCGAGGTCCTGCACGATGTTGCCGTCGGCGTCCTTCAAGGGCGCGGCCATCGGCACCGTCACGGATTGGCCGTCGATGGTCAGCGTGACGGTCTTGTTGAAGTCGGCCGCCGTCGGCGTGTCCAACCGCACGAGTTGCCCGTCGATGTCGCGTCCGAAGAGTCCTTCGTCGTCGTCGCGGATCAGCGGCCCTGCCACGAGTTCCTGGTTCATGATTTCGCTCCGTTTGCGGATGTTGCCGCGTGCCCGAGGTGCTTCGCCACGTCCTCGGGGAAAAACATCATCAGCGTGGACAGCGGCACGGGCACCGAGCGGCCGAGTCCGCAGATGGATGCCAGCCCGATGGTCGCGCCGAGTTCCTTGATGAGCGGCGCGAGTTCCTGTTCCCAGCGTTCAACGGAAAGGCCGTTCGCCAGGAGCGCCGCGCCGAGCGACGAGAGTTTTTGCGAACCGATCCGGCACGGCACGCACTTGCCGCACGATTCGTTGCGGAAAAATTCCAGCGATTGCACCGCCTCCGCTGCCATGTCGCGCGTCTCGTCGTACACGACCAGACCCGCGCCAAGCGCCGCCGTGGGGCTGAGCGCGCGGAACAGGTTGAGTTCCAGTTCGAGGTCGAGGATGTCGAGTTCGTTGGCGTCCGGTGCGAACCCCCGCCGCTTGGCGAGGGCCTGCCACGATTTGTTTTCGGTGTGTTTGCGCGGCAGGCCGCCGGGGGGACGCAGGATCGCCGGGAGGAACCCACCGGAGGGTCCGGACGGTGCGAAGGCTTTCAGTTTCCGGCCGGCGAGCATGCCCTGGCAATAATCCTGACCCTCGATCAATTCGCGCAGGGTCATCCCCATCGGCACCTCGTAGACCCCCGGCCGGGTCACGTCGCCGGAGATCGAAAATAACCGGCGGCCCTTCCAGCCGTTGACGCCCATCTCCGCGTACGCGCCGCCGC
>CALMVM010000501.1 GCA_937873255.1 uncultured Verrucomicrobiota bacterium
CCACGCTCGGAGCGAGCGTGGAGGCGACGTTAGCCACGCCGGACCCGGCGGCGGCGGCGCGGGCGACCATGGCACTGGACGGCGCGACGGGCAGTCCTTCGTAGTCGCGCAGGGAACTGGCCGCGCCCTGGATGCCGGCCACGGTCGCGCCGAGGTCGTTGCCGGAAGCGACGTCGAGTCCGACGTTAAGAGCGGCGCTGGTTACATCGGCCAGCAGTTGACGGCCGGCGGGGGAAGCGGCCTCCTGGCGGACGACCGCCGTCGCCGTTTCGACTTTTGCCAGGTTCGCGGAGGAACACCCACCGAAGGGTAAGACGAGGAGCGCGAGCGCGAGGTTGATCCGGCGGCGGGATGAGCGGAGGCGGGGAAGATTCACGCCACCAGCAAACCACCGAATCGTGGAAGAGCCAGATGACCGGCGCGTGGTGCGTCAACTGCGTGATGTTAGTCGCGAAGTTAGTAGAATTTCTATTCTCGGTCGGAGACTCCCGTGAGGAAACGGCTGCGGCGCTCGCGCGTCCAGAAGCCTTCCTTGAGGCTTTCCCGCCGATGGGTCTGGAGACTGGCCATGTCGATGCGGATCTTTTTGGGGCTGGGTTGATCCCCCGAGACGAAGCCGGCTTTGTACAGGCGATAGACGGTGTCCCGCGAGAGCCCGGTGCTGCGGGCCGCCTGGGTGATGCTCGCCATGACGAGAGGCTTTTGCGGGACCGCACGGAAGCTGCCGTCGCCGGCGGGCAGGAGGTCGAACGCAGCGGAAAGCGAAGAAGGTTCGGCAGAAGTTAGTTTTTGGATTCGGGTGCTCATTTTTTGAAGAAGCGTTTTGGTGGGAAGTAAGAAGTGATTGGCAAGAGCTGCAGGTATCAGTGGATTTCGCGGTCGATCACGGATTGAGATCGATGAGGGCGGAGTCGGGCGGCGGCATCCCCGCTTTGCGGAGAACAGCGGCGGCCTGGATGCTTTCGACCAAGCAGCAAGAGCACAAAGGGGTACGGCAATCGAGGTCGATCACCCTGACCCTGCGATGTATCCCGCAGCAGCCGCAGGCGGAGGTCATGGGATGCGTGTAGTAGACTCGCAGGATGTCGTTGTTCGGATGGGTCATGAGATTACGGCGTGGATTTCGGGTGGTGGCCGCCGGCTGGCAGTGGGGGCTGGTCGTGGATGAAGCGCATGCTTTACGAATTTGGACGACGTAAGCATTCGATTCTGCGGATGAGAGATTTATGTTGACTACTCGTTTTAATGAGTCGAAAAGCGTAAGTGGGACGCGACATTTATCACGTTATCTAATCAAAATGTCAACAAAAACCAGACATTCGGCAACAAATTTTGGTGAGAGCATCAAAATTTGGCGGCGGGAGCGTGGCGTTTCCCAAGCGCAACTCGCCGAGAAAATGAATATTACGCGCAGCTACCTCTCCCAGGTCGAAAACGGGGGGCCGGCCTCCGCCAAGCTCCAGGCCCGTTTTCGATACGTGACTGCGCGTTGGGATTTTGTCGGGGATTCGACAAGTTCGAACGGGGCACCCGACGATTCGGACATCGTGCCGTTGCGTTTGGTTCCCCTCGTGTCGTGGGCGCAGGCGGGGCAAGCAGTCGAATACGATGAACTGCCGGTCAGTTGGCAAAAGAAGGTGCACTCTTCGGTGGATGATCCGAAGGCGTTTGCCGTGAGCATCGCCGGGGACTCCATGGAGCCGCGTTATCACGCGGGCGACGTCGCGTTTCTGGAACCGTCGCGCCCGGTGCGACAGCACGATACGGTGATCGCGCGGCTCGCGGACGGGGGCGTGGTATTTAAAATTTACGGTCGGGCAGGTGACACCGTCAGGTTTTCCAGCTATAACCCCGCTTATCCGCCGTTTGAAGTGCCCGTCAACGAGATTGTGTGGGTTTACCCGATCCACTCCGTGCTCAAGATCGTCAATAAGTAATCGACCCAACCCTGCCATGGCTTACCACCTTGTTCTGCAAACTGTCCACGGATTCGGCCAACGCCTGCGTGCGTGGCGTGAGGGGAATCGCTTCGATCTCGACGCAGCCGCCCGGCTATTGGGCGTCAGCGGCAACTATCTCTACACGATTGAGCGCGGCGTGCACGCGCCGTCGGCCCCCTTGCTGTCGCGTTTCGAGGAAGTGGTGCGCGGACTATCGTTTTTTACCGCGCCGGAAATCACGCGGCGGGTGCCGATTGTGTCCTGGGTGCAGGCGGGTCGCTTCACTTGTTACGAGGAACTCCCCCCGGCCTGGCAGGAGTGGACCGACTGTTTGTGTCCGGACCCGAACGCGTTCGCGGTGCGGGTGGTGGGTGAATCCATGATGCCCGGGTATCCGCCGGGCAATCTGGCAATCTGCATGCCGGGCTTTCCACCTAGGAACAACAAGCTGGCCGTGGCGAAGATCACCGATGGGTCGGTGACCTTCAAGACCGTGAGCTTCCGCGGCGAGCATCCGGAGCGGTTCCGATTTGTGCCGATGAATCCACAGTTCGATTCGATGGTTGTCCGGCGTGAAGACGTGGTCTGGATCTACCCGGTGCATGGAGTGGTCAGTCCGTGCGGCGGTTAGGTTTTGTCTGACGGATCAGGTTGGTCTGTGTTAAGTTTGGCGGCATGGCCCGCCGCTATGAACTGACCGCCAAGCAACTTGCGCTCGTCGAAGACCTTCTGCTCGCCCGTGGCAAGCGCGGCGGGCGCTGGAACGACCATCACACCACGCTCAACGGCATCTTCTGGTGGCTCTACAGAGCGGGGCGCAGTGGCGCGAGGTGCCCGAACGCTACGGCAAGTGGCAAAGCGTGTATGATCGTTACAACTTCTGGCGGGCCGACGGTACGCTCGACCGCCTCCTGAGCGGTCGCACCTGCGCCTGAACGAGGAGGGGCGCTTGGACTATGCCCTATGGAGCATCGACGCCACCAGCATCCGCGCCAGCCGCTCAGCGGCCGGGGCGGTGAGGGGAAAAAACCGGCCCTGCGATCCCGCTGAACAAGCCCTCGGCCGCTCGCGCGGGGGCTGGGGCACGAAGGTCCATCTGGTCGTCGATGGCGGCAGCATCCCGCTGGCGGCCACGATCACGGCGGGACAGGCGCACGAGAGCAAGCAGGTGACCGCCGTGCTGGAGGCGGTGCGCCTGCCCAACGGCAAGGGCCGGCCGGCTGATCTTGCTGCGTTTTCGCGGTTCTCCCGCACTTTGTGTGGATGGATCGGCACGGCAGCCTTGCCGCACAGGTTTGTCCCTCTGGGATTGTTCCGTATTGACGGGAGGTTGGCCCACTTCCACACAAAGTGCGGGAGAACCACTCTATTGGGGAAAGATCAGGAAGCGACCAATCGATCAGCAAGTGTTCGCTCCGTATGCCAAGCACAAACTCAACGAGATCGGAGATCTCCTTGAACAGGCGCGGCGATCCGAAATCCGCAACGATGCCGCCAGATGTCTCCGGGACCGCAACCAAGCGCAGTTCCGGTAGTGTTTAGATGACTGTTGCGAGTCGGGGGATCAGCGCGAGGCCTGGTGATGCTTTCCAAGACCGTCGTCCACCAGTGCCGCCGCGGCGGCAGCGCGCGTTTGCGCAAGAACGGCCACGCCGACAACGGCGCGCAACAGGCCAAGTGCCTGGAGTGCGGGCGCACGTTCACGCTTTCGCCCAAGGGGCCGCGCTACGACCAGAGGTTCAAGGGCGCAGGGGGGTCGCCGCCTACCAGGACCGCATGAGCACGCGCGGCATCACGCGCACCTTCGGGGTCTGCTGCCAAACCCTGATGGTCTGGGCGGGGAGAAAAATCCAGGCCCTGCCCGCGTAGGAGGACACGCGGCTGCCCGGCCAGAACGGCGACGGGCTCGCACTCGATGAACGCTGGAGCTTCGGGGAGGAAAAGACCCGGGAAGGCTGGTGGTGGATCGCGCGCTGTGCCGACGCACCCGCCAGATCGTCGCCTCCCCCCTCGGGGACCGCAGCGCGCAGAGCGCCGGCGATTTGCGCGAAAACCTGCCGAGCGATCACCGCCGCCGCGCCACGCGCAGCGACTTTTGGCGGGCGTACGGGGGGGCGTTCCCCAAGCGCACCCACCGTTTTTGCGGCAAAGAGGAGGGCGAGACCAACCACACCGAACGCTGGTTTGGCACGTTGCGCGCCCGCGTCCAGCCGCCTGGTACGCCGGGCTTATTCCTTCTCCAAGAGCGTGGGCCGGCACCTCGATGCCATCCACCTCTTCATCGTCACCCACAATCTCAAAATCAAGCAGGCAACAACCGCTTAAACACTACCGCAGTTCCAAACTGGCATGATCACAGGATCGCTGGATTTCTGGCCAGGGCTTTTCGAGACTGCTGAAACGAACGGCAATCGTCCGATTGACCCCGGCAAGAGCCAGCGGGACTGCTGCCTGACGCAGGCCTAGCAACAGTGCGTCAGCCGCTTCCGGCGTTTTCCTTCGCACTTCAAGATCGTAGACCCGGTTGATAACTTGTGCATGGGTAAGCCCACAGCCGATGCGCGATGCGGCACCCGGAGCTTTTCCAGCAAAAGTATTTCCGAGTGTGTGAAGTGCGTCTAGATCGAAGAACTGGGCGTGCCAGTTCTCGATTGCTTCGCGGGTCTGCCTAGATGACCGTGTGTACTCATACAAAAGGGCTGTCATCAGTTCGGCCTCGGTCACCGAACGAAAGTCCCATTCGTCGGGGCTGAGGTTTTCCATCTTCCGGCCAAGTGTCAGAGCGGAAGTCGCCCTTTCGAGGTGTGATGCCATCATTTCGCCGGTTGCCACCCACGCTCTCACCGGGTTTTTAAGGCACAGGGTCTGCGGGGCTGCCGAAATGGACCTTGTTGATCATCTCAGTCTCGTGGTCGTGACGTACATGAGAGTAAACTCGGAGCAACTGCGCGCCATTGTCTTTGTGGCCGAGCCAGTTGGCGACCGTCTGGACCTCGACGCCCGCCTCCAGGCAGGCGGTGCCAAAAAGATGCCGGAGAGCATGGGTTGTGAACCTGGGGATACCCAGTTTTTTGCAAGCGCTGTTGATGAAACCCTGAGCCTCTTTTACCAGCAACACTTGTTCATCCGGCCCCACGTCGACTCGTTCCGCTTTCATCCGGGCAACGAGTTGCCGCATCTCCGCAGTCATCGGGACCATCCGTTGTTCTCCAATTTTTGGTCACTCGCATCCGGATTGTGCCGCGGACGGCGTCCACGTCGGACCAATGCACATGCGTGGCCTCATTCTTATGGGCACCACAGAACGCCACGAACTGCACGTAATCAGCCGCCGCCCTGCAATCAGCCACCCCGGCTCTGCGGATGGCTTCGACCAACCGCAAGAAATCGGGACGGGTCGGTAACCGAATAGTTCCTCGTTCCGCCCGCTCGCGGCGAACAGTCTTGACCATCCGCCGCGCTGCCTCGCTGACGCTGACGTTCCTGGCCGGGTTTGCATAGAGATGCCTGGAGGCCACGGCGATATCGAGGATCTGCCGGACGGCATCGAGAGCGCACTTAATGGTAGTCGCGCTCGCCCCGGTGGAGTTGCGTGCCCCCGAGGTCGCCCCACGTGGCACATGGGGCTTGGCGTTCGCCTTGAATCCTCGCAGCCAGTCCTCCACGGTCTTCGAGGTGATCCGGCGGACATTGAGATCGGCGACACCTTCCCAAGATTTGAATACTAGCTTGATCCCGGCGTCCCGGTACGCCTTCGTGTTCGGCCTCACCTCCGACGCCTGGAGCTGCTGTCGGTAGGTTTCCGTCACCTCGCCGAAGGTCAGCCTGCCCGCCGCAGGTATCGACTCACCGGTACTCTTCTGGCGCTCGGCGGCGTCCAGATGTTCCTTCATCCGGTTCTTGGCCACCGAGAGCAGATTGGTCTTCAGACCGGTCCATTTTTCCTTGCCACCTGCGAAAGTGCGGACATAGTAACGGTCGTTCAGGTGCCTGTAGAGGAACTGAACTTTGGTTGGCGTTCACGCCGGCGTTTTTACTGCTTCAGTTGGCATAAGTTTTCACCCTTTTGCTACGCTGACCGTATGAACTGACCGTATAAAAGTCAAACGAGGTTCAAAGCTCCATTTGCAAGTACCTCGGAATGAACAGGAAGAGTGGCTGAGCTTGGTTTAAGGCACTCGACTCGAAATCGAACGTGGGGTTAAACTCACCGTGGGTTCGAATCCCACCT
>CALMVM010000502.1:0-871 GCA_937873255.1 uncultured Verrucomicrobiota bacterium
GCGCATCCAAGAAGCGCTCGAAGCCGCCATCGCCGCTGGCTTGGCGACCATCACCGGCCAGGACGCCCATGGCTGGTTCAAACACTGCGAGTTTGCGCTGCCCTTGCAATCACCGTGAAAATTGCTGCAAAATCCGTTATCGAGAAATCGGTGTGCGGGTTCGAGTCCCGCTGTCGGCACCTCCGAAATCCGCGAAACGCTGGAGTCGCTCTAAAAACCCCGTGGCCCTGGTACGCGGTTCATGACCGTGTCGGCCTTCGGAAGATTACGCGCCGGTTCCGTCGAACTGCGGAGCAGTTTTTTGACCACCTCGCTGGCCTGCGCGTCCGCATCGGGCGTCGCGCCCGTGTGAACCCACGCCACCTTGCCGTCCGGGCCGATGATGACCGTATGCGGGATGCCGTCCACGCCGTACTGACGACCGACGCTCTGCCCAGCGTCCATCGCCACCGTCAGGGTCCATTTGTGGGTTTCCAAAAACCGTTTCACCTGGTCGGGAGCCTCCGCCTGGTTGACCCCGACGAGCTTCACCTTGTCGCCGGGAAATTGTCCCATCGCCTCCATCAGGCCCGGCAACGATTTGATGCACGGTCCGCACCAGGTTGCCCAGAAATCGAGCACGACGATACTCCCCTTCTGCTTGCTCAGATCGAACTCCCCGCCATCCAACGTCTTCAACTTGAAGGTCGGCGCGTCCTTACCCAGCAATTCCGAGTTCTCCCCGCCTCCCTGCGGCAGCACCGGCTCGGGCGCGTACACCGTCTGCCAACCGTTGACGGCGCGGGCTGCCGCCGTCTGCTCGGGCAACGAATTGCGCACCGCGTAAACGTCCGCCAGGGGAATCTTGCAGCGACCGTAAACCGGGTGGGTC
>CALMVM010000502.1:881-8004 GCA_937873255.1 uncultured Verrucomicrobiota bacterium
TCCGGCTCGAATTTCTCCACGGTCAGACCGATCCGGCCGCCGTTGCGCAACAACAGCCAGTGCGTCGGCGAACCGAGCGTGCCACCGAATTCATTGGCGAGCAGGGCGGCGATTTTTTCCTGGTTGGCGGCCGTGTTGACGATCTCCAGACACCGCGCGTTTTCCTGCCACTCGGCGCTCGCCCCTTTCGGGAAGGTGACATCGCGCGCGGCGATCACGTCGCCCGCGGATCCGTGACCCGCAAAAGGGTTGGACTTCAGCCAATACGTTTTGCGCACCAGGCCAGCCCCTTCGTTCTGGACGTGCGCCTCCAGCACGATCACGCCCTTTTCCACGTGGTAACGCAACTCGAAAAGCTCGCAGATGCTGTCGAGCACCTCGGCGACCGATTGATCCTCGAAATGGAACTGCACCCGGCGCGCGTCCGGGCCGGTCGGCGTCTGGAATTTGAGTTCCGGGATCGATTGCCGCAGCACGCCCAGCAGCGAACTGTAGCCGACGTTGCCGTACCACGTGCGCAGGCCGACGCGGCGATCCAGAAGTTTCTGGGTGGCGTCGGGTTCAGCGGCCTCGGGCGCATTGGCGGCGGGAGGTTGCAGGGCGATCATCGCCGCGACGCGTTCGCGCGGGATGCGCAGGGTTTCCAGGCCGATGCGGAAGCCGATGTGCGTGTTCGTCAACGCCACGATCTCGCCGCGCAGCACGTCGCCGTTGTTCGCCAACAGGGCGTGGCGCGGGGGATCGTCCTTGCGGAAACGCGGGATGGTGAGCGCCTGCGTTTTGGCATCGGCGTTGACGCTGAGCAGGAAGCTGCGACCCGTCGGCGAACTCGCGCTGAACTTCGACAGCGCCACGTCCTGCACCGGGTTGCCCCACACGCTAGATGCCTCCAGGACCAACCCCGCGCCCGCGCGCCGCGCCGCCGGATACCAGACGACTTCCGCCAACGCGTCGTTGAGGTAGCAGCGCATCGATTTTTCATCGATGACAAGCCGCACGGCAACCGGACCGGTCGGCGTGGTGGTCTGGTGCTGGCTGTTGAACTGGCCGTCGGAAGTATCCGTCCCCGTGGTGAAACGGTTGCCCGAGCGCATGATAATGTAGTTCAACGAGCGCGTGACGTTCGTCCCCTCGCAAAAAAGGTGCAGGCGCAGGCACGAATAGTTCGCGGTGTCGTAAGTGAACCGCAGTTCGCCCTCCTGCGCGGCACCGGGGTGCCCGACGACCGTGTTCGGCGCGAGCTTGAGGGCATCGCCTTTTTCACGGACCGTCTTCTTGTCGCTTTTCAGCACCTCCCAGCCGGCGGCATCGAACCCGGTGATCGGGCCTTTGCCCGCCGCGTCGAATTGGACGGCCTGCAACTGGTCGGCGGGCAGCGTTTTCATCTCGGTCCAGGGCGAGTCGAACTCGACCTGCTTGCGGTCCAATCCGTGCAACACGCCCGGCAGGACATCACCCGTCCGGGTGTAAAGCAGACTCGCGGCGGCGGTTTCCTGCGAATCCGCCGGGAAAGTGCGGGTCATCTCGCTGACGGATGTCGTCGCCGGCGCGACCGCGGTTTTCCCGCCCACCGGCAGCCAGCGCGGGCCGGTGCCATCGGCGGCCGCAGTCATCCGCCCGTGCAAGGTGGTTCCCTGCACGACGATCCGGTCGAGCGACTCCAGCGGCGGTTCGGACGGGCTTCCGGCCGGGGCAGGGGCGAAGACGAAAAGCCGGCGCATGTCGTCGATCTTGACCGGCAGCAGCTCGTCGGTGAACGTCGTCCGCAACAGCGCGCGACCGTCGGCAAACCCGTCGATCCGGCCGTGCAGGAACGTCCCGTCGGCGCACGTCAGCGTGGTCTCGCGCGCCGTGCCCGGCGAGGGCTCGTCCGTCGAGAAAACAATCGCGTCCACCCCGCCCATGGCAACGCGAACTTCGGGACTCCCGTCGGACGCGGCCACGGTCAAGGTGCCTTCCTCCAGGCCGCTCGCGCTGCCGTTCAAGATGCGGCCGCCGTCGAGCGTGACCCGGGGATGGCTTGCATCCGCGACGGCGGGTAGCTGCCCATCCCATTCGCGGATGCGCAACGTGTCCAGCGTCAGTTCCCGACCTTTGTTCATCAAAAAAACGGCCGGTTTGCCCCCGTCGCTGATCTCCGGCAAAACCCATTCGTCGAGCCGCGTGCCGTCGGGGCCGTAGACCAGACATTTCCGCGCGGGCCGATCCCAGAAAACACGCAACGCGACGCGACGGTCGCCGGCCCCGAGCTGGCAGATTTTCTGGAAATCCTTGCCGGTGGCGAGCACGACCTCGTTGCCCCAGGTCTCGATGCGCAGCCGTTTCTTGTCGCGCCCGTCCAACACGAACTGGAACGCCGGCACCTCCCTGGAATGCAGCGCGAATTCGATCTCCGCGCGGTCCGGCAGCGTGATGGCGTTGGTGAGCGTGCGATGCCAGAACGGCAGGACCAGCGAACCACCCGGCCCGGTCTGGCGGGTCGGCACCTTGCCGAGCGTTTCCTGCGGGCCGGTGTATTCGGATTCGAGGCGGACGTTTTGCGCGGGGGTCCAGCCCGATTCACCGAGCGGGCCGGCGTAAACGAGTCCCTTGCCCTTGATCCGCCACGCCGCCAGAACCTCCGAACGCCGCAGGGTCGCGTCGCCGTGGCGCGCGCTGCGGATGCCCACGGTGGTCGCCGTGACAGCCGTGGGTTCGCCGTAGATGCGGCTGCCGTCGCGCAGCACGAACGTGAAGGAGTCGTCCGGGAGGTTATCTGGCAACTCCTTATCTACCCGGTGTAGGGTCGTCCACGCGAGTTCGAGCGGATCATCGAAAAATGGAGATTTCCAGACGAGACCGTCCACCGTCGCGCCGACGGGTTCGCCCGGCAGGCTCTCGCCGTTGTTCCAATGAAGGGTGGAGGTGGGCGGAGCGGCGGGCTTGGAATTCGACCTGTCCTCCGGACCGATGCCGTGTCGGTCGAAAGGAGCCGCCACGGTTTTCCGGTCGATGATGATCTGCTGCGCCGACGCCCGGCCAACCGCCAGCGCCGTCAGCGCGCACACGAAAAGGAGCCGGATGTTCATCGTTCGTAGATGGGCAGGAAACGGTAGTTGAGCGCGAGGCCGAGCAGCGACATGCCGGTGCCGTACGCGCCGTTGCCGAACGACCCGTCGTCGTGCTGCGCGTCGTGGAGTTCGCGCACCTTGGCGGCGTTCCACTTCTGCCACGCGTCGTAGTCGCCCTGAAATAGCGCCTGCGCCATGTAGTAGCGGAAATATTCGGGGTAGCTCGTCTCGCGGTGTTCGAGGTTTTCCTGCAACCGCTTGAGGCTCGCGCGGTATTGGTCGGTGTCCTTGGTTTTCGTCACCGCGCCGACGAGCGCGGAGATCGCGGTCAGGTTCATGGAACCGCCCATCGAGCCAAACCCGCCGGAGTACGCCACCGACCCGTCCTTCGAGGTGGAGCGGCGCATGTATTCCATCGCGGCGTTGACCGTCTCGTCGGGCACGCTCAGGCCGGCGTTGCGCGCGGCGAGCAGTCCCATGAGCACGGCACCGGTGACGGACGTGTCCGCGTCCGTCGCGTCGGGTGAATAACGCCAGCCGCCCCAGCGGTTTTTCTTCTGCGCCGCGACCGAGCAGCCGATGGCCAGGTCGAGCGTCTTGCCGATGGTGCGCTCGGGCGTGTTGCCTTCCCACAGGAGCGATTCGTCCACCGTGCCGTACGCCTCCGAGAGCGCCAGCATGGCAAATCCGTGGTGGTACATCGAACTGGGCAGGTAGCCGGTCTTTTCCTCCTGGTGGTGGATGATCGAACGCAACGCGCGCCGGATCGTCGCGGCATAACGGCCGTAGTTCGGGTCCTCGCCGCTGGCGAGAAACGCCATCACGCAGATGCCGTCCACGGCCGGTCCCTCGTTGCCGCCCTTCCAACTCCCGTCGGAGCCCTGGGCGTTGACCAGCCATGTCAAGCCGCGTTGGTACACGGTATCGACCTCCGGCGGGATCTGCCCGCCGAAACGCAGTGTCGGGTCCTGCGCGCGCAACGACCCCGCCTGCGCGATCCACAGGGCCGCGCCCGCGAAACTGTGCGCCCACCGACGTGCTCCGGTGCGCGATCTCATTTCTTCGTCTCCTTGTTGCGGCGGTCGCGCGAGTCTTTGATGTTGCCCCAATACTGGACGCTGAACCGGTAGCCGTTGCTCTCGGTCCAGCGGTCGAAACGCTCCTTGCCGATGATCGTCTTGCAATCCGCTTCCGGGATGGCATGCATCGGCAGAAACATGTAATAACTCGTCAGAAACCACTGCGGGGTATTGTAGGAAAACATCCGGCTGATTTCCGGTCGGTATTCGCGGATGCTCTGCGCGAGCAACGGCGCGAGGCGCTCCCATTGGTCGACCGACAACACGAAGCTGCGGTCGAATTCCGCGAGGATAAATTGCGCGGTCGCGTCGTCGTTGTACCGCTCGCGGGCGTCGCGCTCGCTCTGCCACGCATCCTGTTGCGCCTGCGTCAGGCCAGTCTTGACGGCCTGTTTCCACATCACCAGCTCCCTGGCGTCGGCCTTGCCGTAATAACCCCGGCTCTGGCTGCCGAGGCGCTGCTGCACCGTTTCGCGGGTCGCTCCCTGAGTCTGGGCGCGGACCGATTGTTCGAACGAGGAGCACCACGCCGCCAGCGAGATTTCGGCCGCGCCATGGGCGGCGGTGCGCAGGCGCTCGGCCGTCTCCGGAGGCAATCCCGCCACCCGCGCGGCGTCCTCGGCCTGGAGGATCATCGCCGCGTCGAGTTCCTTCTGTTGTTCCGCCGCCTTGCCCTGGAGGTAATCGGAGACGAATCGTTCGAGATCCTCCGGCTCCTCGATGGCAGTGGGATCGGGCTTGACCGGCCCGGGCGTGGGTTGCCGGTCGTCGTCGAAGTCCTCGTTCACGACCCGTTTCTGACGGCCGAGTTCCTGCCAGTGTTTCCATTGCAGGTCGTCGAGGATCGGGCGCAATTCCTCGGGTTTCGCCTTGCCTGCGGCCTTATAGAAAAGGTCCGGGTTGAGGCTCAGATAATCATTGTTGTTGTTATCATTCTGCGGATAAAAGGCGTCTACGGTCTGCACCAGACGTTCCATGAACGGCTCCAGTTCCGGACGCTGTTTGGCCGTGAACGCGATTTTTTCGTCGAGCATGGCCACCATCAGCATCGCCAGCGCGTGGGTGCGCCGCTTGCGCTGCGTGCCGTGCGAGGCCAGGAGCTTCGCGCGGTCGTCATCGGTGAGCAATTTGGCGATGCCCTGGGTCCAGACAGACTGGTTTTCGGGAGCATCCTCCTCCTTCGGTGCGGCGTTGAACCGCATGCCGCGCATCACCTGAGCGCGAGTGGTTTCGTCGTTGGACAGGAACAACTTACGCGAATCCTCGCGCCACGCGGTCATGCTCGCGTCAATCGCCTTCTTGGCCAGGTCGGTAATGGCGTCGGCGCGGTCCTTGGGCAGTCCCAGCGCATCGATGATTTCGGTGCTCTTGGTGAACATCGGACTGGAAATCGCCGTGCGGACCTGATCGGCCTGTTTGTCGAGGAGGTCGTCGAATTCTTTGCTGGTCGCGGCGGTCTTTGCGTCCTGCGATTTTTGCAACACGGCGGCCTGCTCGGGCGTCAACGCGCGCACCAACGCTTCCTTCCAGGCGGGTTGATCCAACGCCCGCGTGTAACGTACCCCGAGGTCGAAACCCGAGTCCATGTTCGCCAGCGCCTCGACGAGGTCGGGACGGTCCAGACCCTCCAGGCCACGCCCGCTGGTCTTGGCGTACGCCTTGACGTACAGCGCGAGCGCCTTTTCCAGGAGGTCCGCCTGCGCGGCGTCCTCCGCCGGACCCGACGCCGCCTGCAACGCCTTGACGCCATCCTGACCCAGGCCGGTTACCTTGACGATCTCTTCGATTTCGGTGGCCATCCGCTTGTCGAGATGCTTGCGCTGCGCGGCGACGACCTTCTTGAGGAATTCGGTGCATTTCGCGCGGATTTCCGGCGGAACGTCCGCCTGTTTTTCCTCGCCGCGGACCCCGACGTGGGCAAGCGCGACGCACGTGCACAACGCTGCCGCCCAACGCCGCAAGTTTGCTGAAACACCCGTGCTCATCGTTTGCCCTGCGCTTCGAGTCCGGTGAAATAGGCGTCCAATCCTCCCTTGAACTCGGCCGGGAATTCCTTGCCCGCCCGGCCCGTGGCCTGGCCGACCGGGCGCGCCGCGAAATTCGCCTGCGCGTCCGCACCCGGACCCAGATCGGCCAACGCGGCCTCGGTGGCGTGTTCCGCGCGCCCGCCGCCACCTGCGGTCGAGCCACCCCCGCCGCCGCCGTTCGGGCTTTTGCGCTTGGATTGGAGGAGTAGTTCGATGGCCTCGCTCTCGGCGGCGACGGTCTGCGCGCCGGTGTCGGGCTGGGCGAGACGGTCGTGCGCCTCTTCCATCACGACGCCGACCTCCGCGAGGACCCGGAGTTCCTTGCCGAATTTTTCCGCCCCCTCGGGCAACTGGCGGATGTCGTCGGCTACGCTGTCCACGTGTTTGCCGATTTCGGCCTGTTTATCGCCGAGCGCGTGGGTGCTGGCCGCGTACTTTTCCGGTTCGAGACCGGGCTTGGCCTTTTCCATCTCGCGCGTCTCGTCGCGCAGTTGCATCTCGTCTCGGAGCGCCTGCATCACTTTGAGAACGATCTCCGGCGGCAGGCTGTCGCTGCCCCGGCACGAGGAGGATTTGCACTCGCTCGCGGCGACCATTTCCTCCGCCCAACGGTCGAGCGCGTCGGCCCAATATTCGGAGCCGATCATGCCCTCGCCGGTGAGGTTGGTGGTGATCTTGTCACCGTCGCGGCCGAGTTCGCGCACGATTTCTGTCTTACGCATTTCGCCGAGCACCTTCTTGAAATGGGCGTCGGATTTGCGTTGGCTGTACGCGTCGAGGTCGTTCTGAAGCGTGCGGACGACTTCGCTCTGTTCGCGCGCCTGCGTGGCGATGGGTACGGCGGTCGGCGCGGTGTCGTGACCGACGCCGAAGGAATCGAGCGTCTTGTTCTGGATGGAACTGGCGAGCAGCATCTGCTTCTTCGATGCGGCCTTCAGGCGTTTGACGAAGGTGCTCGCTTCCAGGC
>CALMVM010000503.1 GCA_937873255.1 uncultured Verrucomicrobiota bacterium
GCCCGCGAGTTGATCCGCAAGCGCTACAACGCGGATTACCTCGTCGAGCCGCAGGTTTATCTCAACGTCATCGCCTACGCTCAGCGCAAGTTCACGATTCTCGGGCAGGTCACCACCCCCGGCACGTACGTCATGCCCGGCGGCGAGCATCTCGGGTTGATGGAGGCCATCGGCATGGCGGGCGGATTCACGCGGCTGGCCAACCGGGGCGCCGTGGTGATCAAGCGCACCGACCACGGGGCCGACGAGACGCTGAAAGTCAACACCAAGAAGCTCACGACCAGGGACGGCAAAAAATTCGAGTTGTTGCCCGGCGACGTCGTCACCGTGGGCGAAACGTGGTTGTAAGCGTGCGCGGAGCGCGGTTTGTGTTATCCTGCGGCGCGCGCGGTTGGAATTTGGACGCGGCCCCCTTGCCCGGGTTCCCTCGTCCGCCCGGCTGAACGCCGCGACGCTCCCCGCCACCTCCGCCCCGATTTTATGGACAGCGACACCGCGCCGCAGACGATTGACGAGCCCTCCGCCGGAGGCCACGGCGGGATCGATTGGCAAGCCTGTTTTCACGCGGTGCGCGAGCGGCTCTGGATCGTGATCCTGTGCGCGATCCTCGGGGCGGTCGCGGCTACCGCGTATCTGACCAACCAGCGCCAGCAGTTCCAGGCGCGCTCGGTGCTGTTCATCGAGCAGG
Organism: uncultured Verrucomicrobiota bacterium; assembly: GCA_937873255.1. GTDB lineage: Bacteria > Verrucomicrobiota > Verrucomicrobiia > Chthoniobacterales > SZAS-18 > CAHJWO01. Next base: position 689 of record CALMVM010000503.1, read on the forward strand.
AGCAATCGCGCGTGCTCGACAAGGTGCAGGGCCTCGGGCAGGACCAGATCCTCAGCCTGGACATGATCAACACGGTCGTGGACTTGATCCGTAGCTATCCGTTCGCCCAGCGGGTGGCCGCGCGGTTGAACCTGCAAAAGGATCCCCGCTTCCTCGCCGGCCTGCTCGAAAAACCTCCCGGCGAATTCACGTCGGACGACGCCGCCGCCTACCTGTCGCAATCCGTCACCGTGAGCTACCGGCCACGGACCCGGCTCATCGATATCTTCATCACGCAGGCGAACGGCACCCTGGCGACCGACCTGGCCAACGCCTACGCCGAGGAATACCTGCGTTACGGCATCGACCGGCGCGCCGACGCCAACCGCGTCGCCAACCAGTTCCTGCTCGACGAGGAAATCCGCCTGCGCAAGGAGGTCCGGCACGCTGAGGAGGCGATGCAAAGCTTTCGTGAGCGCGAGCGCGCCTCGTCGTTGGAGAACATGGAGCAAGGTGCCGAAACGAAGGTGGCTGAGATCACCAAGAACCTCAACGAACTGGAGAACCGTCTCGTCCAACTCGACAGCGACCTGAAAGCGGCCAGTGCTTCGCCCAATGATGTGGACGCACTCATGCGCCTGCCCAGCGTTGCCGCGCAGCCGAAGGTCGTGGAGGCCAACCAGGTCCTCGCCGACGCCGAACGCCAGTTCACGCTGCTCAAGCAAACCTTCCGCGCCAAGCACCCGGCATACATCGCCGCGCAAACGCAGATCGACGCCTTGCGCCGCAACCGCGATCAGCTTCTGCGGGACGTGGTGTCGCTGCTGCGCGGCGAGCGCGACCGTTTCCAGGCGCAGCACGACGACTTGAAGAAGGCCAAGGAAGCCCAGCAGACGCAGTTGGTTGCCTACACAGGCAAATCCGTCGAATACAACGACCTCAAGCGTGCCGTCGAGACGGCCACGGCGATGCACAACAATATCCGCCAGCGGCTCGCCGAGATCGACGTGACCAAGGGCATGTCGGACTCCCAGGTGCGCATCCACGAACGCGCCATCGGCGCGGCCCCGCTGCGCGCGAGCGCCGTGAAGATTTATCTGCTCGGCGTGCTCGGCGGTCTCGCGGCCGGGTTGGCCACGGCGCTCGGGCTGCATTTCCTGGATCGTTCGATCAAGACCATCGATCAGGCGGAGGAGATCGCGGGCCTGCCGGTCGTCAGCGCCATCCCCCGCAAATCGAAAACCAAGGGCCGCTCCCTCGACGTGATCAGCGAACGCGAAGGCGTGGTCGCCGAGGGCTTCCGTTCTTTGCGTACCTCCCTGGCGATGGCCTCGCACAAGGAGGAACGCCGGACCTTCCTTTTTACCAGCGCCCAACCGGCCGAGGGCAAGACCTTTTGCAGCACGAACTTCGCGGCGACGCTCAGCCAACAGGGATTCAAGACGCTGCTCATCGACGCCGACCTGCGCCGCCCCATGGTCTCGCGCGTGTTCTTCAACGAAAACCGCCGGCCCGGGTTCACGGAGGTGCTCATGGGCGAAAAGGACTTGGCCGACGCGGTGATCGCCACGGACATCCCCGATCTTTTCGTGCTGACGGCGGGCAGCCGCGTGGCGAACCCGGCGGAAATCCTGGCCACGCCACGGATGCGCGAGATTCTCGCCGAAGCCCTCCTGACCTTTGACCGCGTGGTCATCGACACCGCGCCCGCGCTGGCCGTGAGCGATTCGCTGTTGCTCGCGCCGCACGTGGACGTGACGTGCCTGGTGCTGCGTTCGTTCAAGACGCCGCGCAAGACCTTCGCGCGCGCTTTGAAGGCATTGACCGACATCCACTGCCAGCCGGCGGGCGTCGTACTGAACTTCCTGCCCTCCGGGTTGGGCACGTACTATTACTATTCCGGTCGGTACTACGGTAGCTACGGCGAAAAGGGCGTCTACGGCACCTGACGCGCCCCCGGCCGTTCAGGCCACCACCCTCAACGCCCGCCTCAGGCACCGCATCCGCAGCGGCAGCCGCCCGACCTGGTAGCCGTCGACGTGGAACGGCAGGTCCTCGTCGGCGGTGATATTGATCTCGCTCGCCGTGAACGTATCGATCTTCGGGCTGTACGCGTAGCGCCGCCGGCTGATCGACCAGAAGTGCTTCAACAGCTCGCGTTTGCTGAAATTGCGGAACAGCCGGATGTTGAACAACCCGTCGTCCATCACGGCGTTCGGCGCGACTGTGAATCCGCTGCCGTAATAACGCGCGTTCGCCACGATGAGCATAAACGCCGAGAAGTCGAGCGTGCGCCGATGGTCGGTCGCATACGGACGCTCCGCGTGTCCTTCGGCGCGGGTCGGCGCGGCGTCGAGGTAGGCGTCGGAAAGTGGCAGGTCCAGCTCGAAATGGATCTGCGCCGGGGGGGCCTGGTAGGCCAGTTGCAACGCCCCCCACAGCCGCCGCCAGTTGCCGGACTTGATCTCCTCGCCGAGCGGGAATAATTCCGCGTCGATTCCGACCCCGGCGGCTTCCAGGAAATAATGCTCGTCGTTGGCGACCCCGACATCGATCCGCCGCACCCGCCCGCGCGCGAGCACGCGGCAAGCGGCAGACAGGTCGTCGGGCAGACGCAAGGCTCGCGCGAAGTTGTTGTACGTGCCCATCGGCAGGATGCCCAGCGGGCAATTCGTACCGACGAGCCCCTTGGCCGTCGCGCCGACCGTGCCGTCGCCGCCGCCCGCGATCACGAGCGAATACCCGGCCTCCGCCGCGCGCCGCGCCACGTCGCCGGGGGGTTCGTGTTCCTTGGTCTCGATGATTTCCGCCCAGATGCCCGCCGCCCGCAACGCCGCCCAGACGGCGGCTACCTCCGCGTTGTGGTCGCGCGTCTGGCCGGCCCCGGAAGCGGGGTTGACGAGCAGGCACGCGCGGCGTTGCGGACCCGTGATGACCGGTTGCGTGTCCTCGGGCAGTGGTTCGTCGGCAATCGGGGTGCGGGCCATGAGAAGAGGGAGGGACTTCCCTCACCAGAAATATGTGTAGCGCGACAAGCGGCGTTCGAGTTCGGCGACCACGCGGCGTTCCTCAGCCTCGCCGGGAGCCTGGAACGTCACGCTGAAGCGCAGATAAGCTCCGGCGTCGTCCCACGGCACCGTGGAGACGAGGTGCTCGGTGATCATCCATTGCGCGCAGGCTTCCGCGTTGTCGAAAGTCGTCTCGACGCCGCTCGCGCTGCGGGCGCTTTTCGGCGCGGCGACGTACAGGAAAAAACTCCCCCGTGGCTTTTCCGCCGCAAAACCGAGCCGGCGCAGGGCCGGCACGAGCAAATCCATGCGCCGGGAATATTTCGCGGCGATCTCGGCTGTGATCTCCGGGTGGTCGAACGCGTATGCGCTCGCGTTCTGGATCGCCATGAACTGGCCCGAGTCCGTGTTGTCCTTGACCGCGCCGTACGCCTTCACCAGCCGCTCGTTGCCGGCCACGAAACCGCAGCGCCAGCCGGTCATGTTGAAATTCTTGCTCGTCGAATGCAACTCGACGCCGACCTCCAGCGCGCCGGGCGTCGAGAGGAAACTCAGCGGCTTGCCATCGAACACCAGCGCCGCGTACGCGAAATCGTGGATCACCGCCAGACGGTGCGTGCGCGCGAACTCCACCACCTTCGCAAAAAACTCCGGCGTGGCGCTCGCCCCGGTGGGGTTGTTGGGATAATTGAGCACGAGCACCTTGGCGCGCGCGAGTACGTCGGCCGGGACCGCGTCGAGGTCGGGCAGGAAACGGTTTCCCGGCGTCAGCGGCAGGCTGTGGACCTGTCCGCCGTAATAGCGGGTGTGCGTGCCGAAGACCGGGTATCCCGGCACGGTCATCAGCGCCACGTCACCGGGATTGATGAGCACCGCCGCCAGCATCGCCAACGCCGGCTTGCTGCCGATGGAATGGATGATTTGCGTGTCGGGATCAAGCGTCACGCCGCACACCCGATGCAGGTAGCGCGCCGCGGCATTTTTGAGCGAATCACCGCCGTTGTCGGCGTAACCGCGATTTTCAGGTCGCTTGGCTTCCGC
>CALMVM010000504.1:0-7515 GCA_937873255.1 uncultured Verrucomicrobiota bacterium
CTGACCATCGGAGCGGCCGATTTTTTCACGGAGGGCTGGTGCAACGGCGTTTCGCTCGGACGCCACAAGGGCGGGTACACACCCTTCGAGTTCGATCTGACCGACGCGCTCGACACGGAGGGGCGGGGAGTGGTCGTCCTGCGCGTGGAGGACTCGATGGAAAACGCCCAGCAGCCCGTGGGCAAACAGTGGCGCTGGTATACGACGACCAGCGGGATCTGGCAGACGGTCTTCGTGGAGCCGCGTCACCAGAGCTACATCGCGCCGTTTCGCATCACCCCCGACCTGGCCGCGAACCGGGCGATATTCGATGTGCCGTGCGTGGAATCGCGCGACGGCGACGAACTCGAAATCGTCCTGCATCACCCGCCTGAGGCGATGCGACCGGAGAACCAACGGAAACGTCCCCACCGCTTCGTGGTACGCGTCGGCGCGGCGCTCGGTTCCATCACCGAGAATTTCCTCCGGTGGGATCACCATTCGCCAACGCTCTACCACCTCGATCTGCGGCTGATCCGCGACGGACGGGTGCTCGATGAGGTGCGGAGTTATTTCGGGATGCGTGAGATCACCACGGAGGCCGCCGCCGACGGCGGACCGGCGGCGTTGTGCCTCAACGGCCGGCCGTTGTACTTGCGTGGGGCGTTGCACCAGTCGTTTTATCCCGACGGCGTCTACACGGCCGGGGACGCCGCGACCTTGCGCAACGACATCGCGCTCGCCAAGAAGGCGGGGTTCGACTTCCTGCGCGTCCACATCAAGATCGACGACCCGCTGCTGCTGTATTACGCGGACACGCTGGGCATGCTCCTGATGGTGGATTTCCCGAACTTCGGCGAGGGCGGCGACACACCGTTGGGTCGGGCGCGTTTCGAGAGCATGATGCGTGCGGCCATCGAGCGGGATTTCAACCATCCATCGATCATCGCGTGGTGCATGTTCAACGAGACGTGGGGTTTCGGCGGGCAGGTGGAACTCTTCAAGTGGATCGAGGAAAAGAAACTCGCGCTGCCGCTGCAAACTTCCAACATCGCCAGCGGCGGCGAAGAGAAAGAATCGGCACCGGTCACGGCGGACACGCGCAAGCTGGCGAACGCCAATGCCCAGAAATGGGTCGCCGAGATGTGGCTCGCCGCCAAACGCCTCGACCCGACGCGGCTCATCGAGGACATGAGCGTCGTGTACTGGGAGCATCGCGAATACTACGCGCACACGAAGACCGATATTAACTCGTGGCATTTCTACATCGACGACTACCAGCGTGCCCGCGAGCACATCGAGAAGGTCGCGCGGGATACCTACGCGGGTTCGCGGTTCAATTACGTGCCCGGTTTCGAGCAGGGCAGCGCGCCGCTCATCACGAGCGAATACGGCGGCGTCGGCGCGCTCGACGGGGACCGCGACATTTCGTGGAGCTTTCGCTTTTTGACGAATGCACTGCGCCGCCAGCCGAAACTTTCGGCGTATGTTTTCACCCAACTCCACGACGTGGAATGGGAGTACAACGGTTTCCTGAACTACGACCGCACGCCGAAGGAATTCGGCTACGATCCGACCTTGGTCAACGCGGCCGACGTGCTGACGGTGGACTCGGCACCGATCCGCCGCGCCGCGCCGGGCGAACGCGTGCGGGTAGAGCTGAGCAGTTCGCACTACAGCGCGCGGACGTTCGGTGACGTGATCGGGCAATGGCGGTTGAGCGGCGTGGACGGACTCGCGCGCGTGCATGCCGACCTCGCGCGCGGGTCGGCGAAGATTCCGTTTACCCAGGGCAGGGTCGAGTCGGCGGGCGTGGTGGAATTCGCGCTGCCGGAGGACGGGCCGATGCTTTGCAAATTGACGATCCAGGCGGTGGACACGAACGACGGCAAGGTCATCGCCGGCAACTACGTCGAGTATCTCGTGACCGGGCCCGAATATCCGCCCGCCGCAAGCGAGAACGTGCTCCGCGCGGCCCCGGGCCATTGGTCCGACGCCGTGTGGAGCGAAGGAGGCTCCACGCGCGAGGAAGCGAACGCGGCGGACGAATGCCACGGTGCGGGCAGCGGTTTTTTCGAGTGGTCGCTGCCGCTCGCGGGTGTGGATTGGGCCGGCGCGCGGCGGGTGCGAATTTTGTGCGAGGCGTCGTCGCGCCGACAGGACACGCCGCAGACGAGTCTCGATTTGTTTCCGACGACGTTGCGCGTGTTGTTGAACGGCGAACTGGTGCATACCGCCGCCGTGCCGGATCATCCGCACGACACGCGGGGCGTGCTCAGCTATCTGCGTGGCGGGCGGGGGGCGTACGGTTATCTGACGCAGATCGTGGCGGAAGGTGAACTGTTGCGGCGCGTGCGCGAGGCGGGCGACGCGGGGCATTTGCGCTTGCGATGCGAGGTGCCGCCGGACGTGCCCGCGCGCAACGGCCTGACGCTTTACGGCCCCGAGTGCGGACGGTATCCGGTCGGCGTGACGGTGGTGCTCGAATCCTGAAATAAGGCACGCCGCCGAAAAATTCCGACGGATTCCTCTGTTGGATGCGTGTTCCCCTTGATGAAACTCTCTCAATGGTTAGTGTGTTTGTGCGTCGCGGTCGGCGTGATTTCTTTTGTCTCGTTGACCGATGCAACCGAGCCAACGGATAGATCCCCGGAAGGCCAGCTTAAACTCATTCCGCAGATTGACTTCAAAGGGGGGAAGGTCCGCGATCTGATCGAAATATTGCGCGAGCAAACCGGCGCGAACATCGTCACGGGTCCGGGAGTGGACGACGTACCGTTGCCGGATTTGAAGCTGCGTAACGTCACGGTGATAGCGGCCGTCAATGCGATCAGCATGGCGACCGGGGGAATCGTGCAGGTCGGCAATGTGGGGCGCGCGTCAAGCTCGGAGACCCCTATCTTCACGCTCCGAATTGATCCCAGCCACAAACCGGCCGATGCCGAGCCCGACGTGGTTTTCCGCGCTTTTCGCGTGCCTGCGACCTCGTTGGCAGCGTTTGACGAAGGAACGAAAAACTTGGCATCGGCCATTGACCGTTCCCTCGAGTTGTATAACCAGGGGCGGCCCGGACACGCGCCGTTGCCAAGGCCGAGGGTTGAGGTCCATCGGGAAACCTGCTTGGTCCTTGTCACCGGAACGCGCGAGAGCGTGAAAATCGTCGCACAGGTTTTCGCAGCTTGGACCCGTCAGTCCAACGCGGTGGATGTGGAGGGAGAAAAGGTCAGCGCCGTCAAGGTGACGATCCTCGGCGCGGTGCAGAAACCCGGCGTCTACTCGGTGGACGATGGTTCCCTGGCGCAACTCATCGGCCTGGCGGGTGGCTTGACGGACCGGGGTGACTCCAAACACATCAGCGTGCTCTCCAAGGATGGCACGAAGAGCACCGTGAATTTCAAAACCGATCCGGCTTCGTATACGTTGCGCGAGGGGGATGTCGTGACGGTCCCCCAAGGCCTCGTTCAATTTTGAACCCATCGCCCGCTTCCTTCTTGCCGCCGGCCCTCGCCATCCCCGTGGAAGGTCCAGCATCCACGGACGGGTCAAACACTCCCTTGGAAACGCTCACCCGGCGGATGGCGGGGGGTGAGGACGCGGCTTTCGCCGAGTTTCACGCCGCGTATTTCCCGCGGCTTTTTCGCTATGTGCTCGTCCTGATGCGCGGCGATGAGCATACCGCGCGCGACGTGGTGCAGGAAACCCTGTTGCGGGTCGTGCGGCACGTGCGCGTCTTCCACGCGGAGCCGGCGTTTTGGGACTGGCTGGCCTGCCTCGCGCGCAGTGCCGCCGCCGACCACGGGCGGCGCGCATCGCGCTACCGTCGGCTGCTGGAACTTTTCCGCCTCGGCCATCCGCCCATTTCCCCGGAGCCGCCCGCCGATAGACTGGAAGATGCCGTGGCTCGCGCCTTGGCGGACCTGCCCCCAGAGGATGCCGACCTCCTACGGCGCAAGTATCATGAGAGGGCAAGCGTACGAGAATTGGCATTTCATCTTCACCTGACCGAAGGGGCCGTGGAATCCAGACTATCCCGCGCGCGAAAGGCACTGCGTGACGCGGCGTTTCTTGTTTCCAACCATGAAAAATCCTGACAACGATCAACTCTGGCGCGATTCACTGAACGGGGGAGCCGGAGAAACCTTCGCCGCTGGATCTCTGACCAGAATGCTCATCTACAGCCGGCGTCGTCGGCTTCGGAGAAGATTGCTCGGCGTCTCGGCCCTCGTGGGTACACCCGTCCTGCTGCTTTGTCTGGTGCTGAGTCGGTCTCATCCGCCGCTGCGTCCGCTGGCGACGAACCAGCCTCCTAGCATCCCAACCGGCGACTTGCCGGACGCCGGGCCTGCGCAAGTGCATTTTCTGACCGACGAGGAATTGCTCAGCCGGTTCCCGGATCGTCCAATCGCGTTGATCGGTCCTCCGGGCGAGCGGCAATTGGTGTTTCTGGACAAGGTTCCGTGAAACACCGGCGGTCTTACCCGTCCGTGTCCGTCGTGTTTCCGGTGGGCACGGGCGTCTCGGCGGGGACGACGAGTACCGGCGCGTCCTCCGGCTTGGCAACCGCCGTGGCCTGGCTGGCGACGGCCTGCCAACTCCCGTCCGCGCGCCGCACGAAAACATCGGTCCAGCGAAACGTTCCGTTGAGCGCGCCGCCGTGGTCCGTGCCGGTCAGCGTGGTTTCGCCGGTGATCACGGCCGTGTCGCCGTGGACCTGCACCTTCATCGCGCTGAGCTTGAACGCGTCGATCTTCACGTCGCCCGCGCGCGCGGTGGCGAGGTCGTCGGCCTTGTGCGCCACGTTGCCGGCGGCGTCGGTGTAGACGTATGCATCCGCCTCCACGCGTTCGATGAACGCGGCATCGTGCTTCGCCACGGCCTCGGCCCAATCCTGCTCCAGTTTCAGCAGCGTGAGCACGTCCGCGTCGGCGGCCGAAGACAACGACGCCAGCGCCGCGCATGCGAACAACGCCGACGCGACGACACGAATGCGGATCGCCATTCTCATGATCCCGGGGGCGGCGCGTCGGAAGCGACGCGGTAGCGCAATTGACGGCTCAGCAGCCAGCGCACGCCGAACATATCCACCGTCGCGCGGATCGCCCGGTTGCCGAGACCGTACTTGCTGACCCCGAATTGTCTCGGGCGGTGGTTGACGGGCATTTCCATCAAGCGAAACCCCGCGCCCTTGACCAGCGCCGGGATGAACCGATGCATCCCCACGAACGGCACGAGCGCCGACACGCATTCCTTCCTCATTGCCTTGAGCGTGCAGCCGGTGTCGCGCACGCCGTCGCGCGTGAAACGGCTGCGCACGAAGTTGGCGACGCGGCTGGTGATGCGTTTGACGACGGTGTCCTTGCGCTTCGCGCGGTAGCCGCAGACGAGGTCGGCCGCGCCGCGTTCGATCTCGGCGACGAGCCTGGGAATGTCGGCGGGATCGTTTTGCAAATCACCGTCGAGCAACGCCGCGACCCGGCCGCGCGCGGCGTGCAGTCCGGCGTACATCGCGGCGCTCTGGCCGGCGTTGCGCTCGAACTTGAGCACGCGGATGCGGCCCTCGGCGTCGGGCGCGATCTTGGCAATGGTCGCGTCGCGCGAACCGTCGTCCACGAAGACGATCTCGTAGTCGAGCCCCGCGAGCGCGGCGGTGAGTTCGCGCTGGAGGATGGGGATGTTTTCCTCCTCGTTGTAAAGCGGGATGACGACGGAAAGGGCAGGCGCGGCGGACATGTGGTTGTTTAGAGTTCTAACCCCTTGTAATTGAAACACGCATAAATCCGCAGCGTGTGCAACGGCTGGCCTCGCCGCCGGATCTCGTATTGCGCGACGAGCGCGCATTGCTCGAAGCCGTCCTCGATCGTGCCCGGCAGGTCGCGGTGGCGTTCGTCGTCGGTGATGTAGAGCGCGCTGCGACCCACGAATGGGCTGGGCTCGATCCCGCGGAATTCTTCTTCCGCGTTGCGCGGCGGCTTCGCGCCGGGCGGGGGCGGGGGGGCTTCCTTCACGACGACCTGATCGTAGCGCGGCCAGAAGGAAAACTGCGTGTCGAGGCTCTGCGATTCGGGCATGTACACCGCCGGGTGGCCGGGGGCCTCGACGCGTTTGTCGCGGAAATAAAAATTGAGTTCGGCGGCGAGCTGGTAACGGTTGGCGATGAGGAAGACGGGCGCGCCGAGTTCGCGTTCCTCGTCGGCGCGGACGCGTTCCACGGCGTCCGCCGTCGAGCGCCAGCCGAGCAAGCGCGCACTCGGGTCGCGGTGGTACGGCCAGGGAACGCCGACCGCGCGCAGCAGGTCGGTATCCAACACCGCCACGCTCAACCCGAGCCCCACGGCCAGCGACACCGCCGCGAAGACCGCCGCGCGGCGGTTGGCGCGCGCGCGCTCGTGCCAGAGCGCGGCAGCCAAAATGCTCAGGCTCAGGAAACCGGGAGCGGTCCAGTTCGGCTCGCCGGCCGTCTTGAAGGCCAACAGCGTGTACATCACGACCAGCGGCAGGCCGAAGGCGAGCAGGAAGCGGGCTTTCTCCGCGTCGGGCTCGGGCGAGCGCGGCGCGTTGCCGGGCGGCTTTCGCCAAAAAAGGAAGCGCAGTCCCGCCCGCCGCCAACCCCAGACGATGGCCACGAGCAACCCGGCGAGCACGAGCGGCGAGTAAACGAGTAGGTGCGCGCTGAAGAACTTGCCGAATTCACCGAGCGGCCGGACGAACGCCGTACCCAGCCGGCCTCGGTCGTGCAGGTGGCTGAGGGTGATCCACGCGTGGCCGGCGTTCCAGAACACCGGCGGCGAGCCGATGACCGGCGCCCAGGCCTCCTATCTGAAGACGCTGTCGGAGGAGGTGAAGGAGGGCGAAGGCTACGAGGACGGCCTCACCAAGGCCGAGGCCTCGAAGCGCATCGACGCCCTGAAGAAGCAGGCCGGCCACTGATCGGCAGCCGCGGCGCCGGCCGGAGCCGCAGTGCCTGGCATGCCGCGGCGTCGGTCGCGACCGTTTCCGCGGCGACGGCCTGCCAGCTCTCCCTCGCGGCCTCCGGTCAGCGCTGGTACGCGGGGCTGATCAGGCCGCCCTTCTCGCCCTCGCCCGCCCTGGTGGAGGGGACGTCCCTGGCCATCGCCGTCGCGCTCGCCTGGGCCTTTTTCCGGGTGCTGTCCCGGCCCGACTACATGCCCGATCGGCCGAGCGCCATCCGGCTGTTCCTCCTCGCGCTGGGCCTCGACGTCGCGTGGTGCTGGCTGTTCTTCGCCGGCCGGCACCCGACCGTCGCCCTGGCGGCCGCCGCGGCCCTCGCGGGTTTGGTGCCGGTGACGGGCTGGCGCTTCGCCGCCGTCGACCGCCGCGCCGGTTTCCTGCTCGTCCCCTGGGCGCTGGCGGCAGCCTTCGCCTTCCTGCTCGACTTGTCGATCGCCCTGCGCAACGGGTGATGCGGTTTCCGGCTTCGGGTCGCCCCAACCGCCGCTCATCCCCGCGGAGGCGGGGATTCAGCGCGAAACGCCCGGCCGAAGGCCGGTCTTTCCTCCGCAACCCATTAGCATACGG
>CALMVM010000504.1:7525-8396 GCA_937873255.1 uncultured Verrucomicrobiota bacterium
CAGCAGAGACTGTCGGCCTTCGGCGGCCTCCTGGCGCTGGGTCCCCGCATGCGCGGGGAGGAGCGGTGAGGGTGAGGGTCAGATGGAAAACCGCGTCAGCCCTCGACGACGCCGATGAAGGGCAGTTGGCGGAAGCGGTGGGCGGCGTCCATGCCATAGCCGACGACGAAGAGGTCCGGGCAGGTGAAGCCCACGAACTCGGCGTCCATCGGCACGGCCCGCTTGCCGGGCTTCTCCAGCATCACGGCCACGAGGACGCGCCGCGCGCCGCGCCCGAGCAGGAGGTCGCGGGCGAAGGCCAGGGTGCGGCCCGACTCCAGGATATCGTCGACGAGCAGCACGGCGCGCCCCGCGACGTCGGAATCGATGTCGCGCACCACCGTCACGCGCCCGGACGATTCCGTGCCGGCCCCGTAGCTCGACAGGTGGACGAACTCCACCTGGGGCGTGAGGCCTGCGCCGTGCATCGCCCGCAGCAGGTCGGCCGCGAACATGAACGAGCCCTTGAGCACCGCCACGGCCAACAGGTCTCGAGGGTCGGCAGCGGCGATCTCCTCCGCCATCTCGCGTGTGCGCGCCGCGATGCGGCCCTCGTCGAAGAGCGTGCGGATCGTCGGCGGCATGTCGGTGGAGGTCACGCGAGCTCGGGCACGCGGCGCCGCCCGGCCGTGGGTTCGGCGAAGCTGACCGCGAGGTCCTGGCCGTCGCGCGGCGGAGCCGACAACCGGCTGCGGAACAGGACCGTCTCCCCCACGGCGAGCTGGGCTTTCGGCGCGGGCGCTGTCCAGTAATAGAGCTCGCGCCGGCTCTTGTCGCGCACCGCGATGCGCAGCATCGGCACCGGCGTCGCGTCCGGCCTCAGGTTGGTGAT
>CALMVM010000505.1:0-9488 GCA_937873255.1 uncultured Verrucomicrobiota bacterium
CTGCACGCCCTTGGGCGTGTCCGGGCTCCATTGCATCATCCCGAAAGGCACCACCGCTCCGGGATAGGTGTTGCCGCCGCCCTGGGTGCCGATGAACGGGTTCACGTTGCCCGTCAGGTTTTGGTTCGTGTAGGCGGAGAGCGGCAGGGTTGATCCGATGAAGGCTGCCGTCGCCATGGCCACGGTGACGAATCGCCGGTTGAGGGGAATGAGTGGGTTCATTGGGGGGAGGTCTGAGGGTTGGCTGGTTGAGGTAAGGGTGAAACTCACAAAAAATGATCTCGGGGGGTCCATGCGGTATGAACTGATCGGCGACTTCTCCGTCCGTTGTTGGAAGGCCGTTCACTTCCCGCAACGCCCGCTCGCGCAGAGGACCGGCCGGGAAGCTCTCCACCCAACGGCGGGCCGCGTCCGGGTTCTTCCCGACCCATTGGTGAACGACGGCCACCATGGTTTCATCGAGCACGGCACCATCAGGCGAACTTTGCGCTTCCGTCATCGCGATCCGCGCCACGCACCCATCCCGGCGGCCGCCCGGCGGCAGGCTCAACGCCCATTTCCGTGCGGCCGTCGGCTCCACGCGAGCCCACGCTTGCACGACGTTGGCGACCAGGGTGTCGTCCTGGGTATCTTCGCGGCCGGTCATTGCCGCTTCCATCGCTCTTTCCGGTGCGAGTTCCGCCAGGGACAGGATGATCCGGAAGCGCGCCTCGGCGCGCTCCGACGCATCCGGTATCCGCGCGACCCAGGCGAGGGCGGCCTCCGGGTCGAGCTTCGGCCAGAGGATTGCGCACACTCGCAGGACCATCTCGCGCATCGCGCCCGGTTCGGCGGTGGTGAGCAAACGCCCTACGAGCGGCTCCCCTTCTTTTTCCAGCAGGTCAGGCAGGTCTTGCCGCAAGGCTTCCTCGGCTGCCGCGCTCTCCATTCCGTGCAGGGCTTCTTCCATTCGCCGCCACGCCTGTCGGTCCGCGTCGGAACGTTGCCCGGCTGTCGCCGATAACCCCTCGCTGGATGGGCCAGGACCGTCATCGGCCCGCACGGCGATGTCTCCGGTTTTGGTCGGCTCGCGCGAGGAGTGGTCGAGGCCCGGCGGGGCGGCTGCCGTCTTGCGGGGAGCAAACCGGCGTTCCGCCGCCGTGCCGATCAACAGGAGCAAGACGCAGCCCGAGGTCCAACGCAGGAGGGAAGCTTTGTTCATGGGGCCGCGTGGCAGCTCGGCATGCGGGATTCTTGGAGGGGTCCGAGAGTCTCTGGTCCGGCCCGCCCCTGCGGGCAAGCCGAACCGTGAAAGACCGCCCGGCGACCACGGTGACGGCTAGTCACCCGTGATGCGCTCGAAGTCGAAACTCTGCCAGGAGTTGGTGGTGTCCGTGTATTGCTCCAACTGCGTGTTGTTGAGAAGACTGCCCGCGAAGAAGTCCCAGCCCTGGTCGTCGTGCATGAAGTGGAACTTGAAGTGGCCGCCCGCCACCGGGATGAGGCGCTCGCTCTGCGAGGTGCTGGTGCCGCTGGCGTAGGCGTTCAGCACGCACTTGGCCGTCGTGCTGGTCGAAGCGTTCGCCACGGAGACCACCATGGTCAGGCTGGAGTTCAAGGCGTTGACGTTGCCGATCCAATAGGCACCGTTCGTCACGTTGTGCCAGCGCCACTGGAACGAAGTGAGGGGCTGCCGCACGGACTGCACGACGTTGGTGCCTTGCTGGGTATAGGGGGAGATCGCGTTGACGTACTGACCGCTGTTCAGGTCGCGCAGGTAATAATCTCCCTGCGGTTGCAGTCGCCAGAGCTGCGCCGGCGTGTTGTTGTCGGTCCACTGCTGGATGCGCGCATCACTCGCCGTGCTCCCCCCGCTGACATCCAGCATCTTGCCGCTGCCGACGTTCTTGATCTTGAACCACCCGTCCTTTTTGCCGCTGTCGACGAAGTCCCATTGTTGGTAACGGTTGGGGGAGCTGAGCGTGCTGGCGTAGGTGGAAGGCACCACCGCAGCCCCGTCCGCCGTGGAGTTTCCGCTGACGCTGATCGCCGTGCGCGTGACCGGGGTGATCAGCCGGAAGTGGCTGCCGTCCTCGGTCGCCAGGACCGACCAACCCTGCGCGGCGTTCGTGTAGCTGTAGGCCTCTTGCAGGATGGCCGTGTTGTTGGTGGTCAACTGCGCGGCCATGCCGCTGTTCTTGTTGACCAGGATGAACGTGGCGGTCGGGTCGGACGCCGGCACCACTTGCATGGCGACGACGGAACCCGCGCAGGTGTTGGAATGCAGGGTGCCGCTCGGCGTGGCCGTGGCCCATTTGCACCAGGAAAGGTTGTCCGGGCGGCGCACGTTCCAGGCGGCGTCGGCGTTGGCGCGCAGCCAGGCGAAATAGTCGAACCAGAGCTGCTGGTCGCGGACGAAGCGGGCGATCCAGCGGAAGCCGATGCCGTTGAAGGTGTCGCCGTCCCCGCCGTCGGCGGCGGCGGCCGGGAAGATGCCGCTGCTGTTGCAGATGGTGTTCTTGGTGTAGTTCATCGCCAGCAGCGCGTCCTGATAGTAGGAACGCGTGCCGGTCGCTTTATACAGGAAATCGGCCGCCCCGATGAACGTGCCCTCGTTGTAGGTGAAGTACCAGTTGGTGATCGTGCCCTGGGCGTTGATGTTGTCCGCCACCGCCCCGGTCGAGGCGTTGAAGAGCGTGTTGCGCTCCCAGGCGTAGATGTTCTGCGCCTTCGTCAGGTAGCTCGGATCGTTGTAGATGCGGGCCAGATAGCAGCAGACGATGGCCGCCGGCCCGTTGCTGCAGGCGTTCTTGGACCCGCTGCTGCCGGTCCAGTACATGCCGCCGTTGGTCGTGTCCCAGGCACGCGCGTAGACCGCGTCGAAGTTGGACTTCGCCGCGTCGCGGAAGGCCGTGTTGCCCGTAGCGAGGTAGCCGCGGCACATGGCGATGCAAGCCCACTCGATGTCGTCGTTGAGCAGGGTGTTGCCCAGGTAGGTATTCCAGGTCGTGCCCTTGTTGGTGAGGAAACCGCTGCAAAGCGCGTTGACCTTGCTCTGGGTGTCCGCCGTGGCGTTGCGGTCGCAGGCATCCTCGGCCATCTCGATCTCTTCCGCGAGCGTCCAAAAGCCGGTGTCGGCTCCCTTGGAGGTGTCCGGCGCGTAGTAGGCGTGACCATCGCCACCGGTGACGTAGAACGCGCTGTTGTAGGCCGCGAAGGCGGCGTCGGGATCGGCTGCCGTGACGCGCGTGGTCGTTGTCAGCCCGAGCAACCCGGCCGCGAGCAAGCCCGCTCCTCGGAACCAGCGGGTTGATTTCCAGGTTAAACGATCAAAGGCGGACAACGGGCGACAGGGTGCGTGATCAAGTGGGAGGGATTTGTCTGGGGGGTTCATGAGGGGAAGCAGGGCAAGGATGGGAAAGGCCGGGCAAAGCCCTACAAGTTGTCCTGCTCGAAATCTGCGACGGCGCGACGGGCCTCGTGGATGCCGACGCGCCATGGTTGCCTGCGACAGGCATCATGCCCGAACGATGAAGGCTTCTCCTGGCTGCCCGGCAGTCGGCGGGGCGGGTCCGGCCCTCTGAGGAAACGCAGGTGGAAATCGCTCGATCACAGGTGCCCCAGCCGAATTCCTTTGTACGAAAGTCCACCGGGAGCGCATTCTGATAGATTTGCGCATCTTTTGTCCATCCATAAATATATGTATCGGTTCGCCGTCCCCGCGGGAGCATGCCCGGGGACTCACTCCAGTGATCTTTGCACCCCGAACGACGGAAGCTGGAAAAGCGTTTCATGCGTCAAACCTCCCCTTGAAACGAACCCTTGAATTTTATCGGGCGGACTGACAGATTCTTGGCGGCGATCTGCAAAATTGTCTCCTCAAGGAAGTGGCAAATCTTGGCGAGCGGCGGAAATGATATACATCTTATTCGTCACGACTGCCTTTTTGATTCTAACTTTCGTCTCCCTCCTTTTTCCGTTGAGAACACGTCGGCTCCGCCCGGTTGCACGCGAACTTTGGTGTCATTCGCCAACGGTCGCCGCGTGTTCGATCGCTCGAACGCTCCAGATGAACGCGGACGATTCCACGATCCCGTGGGTTGCGCAGAATTGGTGAGGTCAAAACAACGCAAAGAAGAAATTTTCCAACCCGACCTGTGATGCAAAAAAGTATCGGCACCTTCCTGCTCGCACTCGGGCTCGGCATGCTCTCACCTGCTCACGGCGCCGATGCTCCGCCCTACGAGCAGTGGGGAGCCGAAACCCTCGCGACGATCCGCAAAGACCTGTGGCTTCCGACGCCCCACCTCTACGCCGAACAGGCACCGGACGAACACGGTGTCCCGGCGCATCCGTCATTCATGTGGGGAGTGGGCATTCAACTGACCGCGCTGGCCGCGGCGGCGGCGGTGCAGCCGGAAAAATATCTCGCCGAAATGCGTGATTACGCGGATGCCATCCAGGTTTACTGGATGGATCACGACGGTCAAGCAGGTTTCGATGCCCTGCCCGGGACGGAAGACACAGATCGTTATTATGATGATAACGCGTGGCTCGTTCTCGCCTTGGCCGAAGTGTTCGAAGTGACCAAAGACCGAAAATTTCTGGAGCGCTCGGTGGCGACCTTCCGCTTCGTCACGAGCTGCGAGGACGACAAACTGGGCGGCGGCCTTTACTGGCGGGAAAAGTTTCTTTCGTCAAAAAACACCTGTACCAACGCACCAGCCATCGTGGGCGCGCTTCGTCTTTATCAGCTCACCGGAGAAGGCAAGTATCTGGAAACCGCGCAACGCTTGTATGCGTGGGTTAACTCGCGCTTGCAGGACAACGATGGCCTATATTGGGACAACATCCAGGTCGATGGCCGTCTCAACCGCCGGAAATATTCCTACAACTCGGCACTGATGATCCGGGCGAACTGCCTGCTCCACCAAATCACCGGCGAGGCCCGTTACCTGGATGAAGCCAAGCGGGTGGCGCGGGCCGCCGAAAAGTATTGGATTCGTGAGGACGGCGCAGTCGCCGACAGCGGCAAATTCGCCCATTTGCTTCTGGAGGCGTTCCTGGCCGTCAGCGAACGAGATCACGATCCTCGCTGGGCCGACATCGTGCAGCGCACGCTGGTCTACGTCCACGGCGGTCTGCTCGGCGCGGACGGGCGTTATCCGGAACGTTGGGACCGACGCCCCGATGGCTCGCGCAAGGAATCAATGCTGCTCAACCAGGCCAGCCCGGCCCGCGCTTACTGGATGGCGGCACGCTACCGTTTGATCTTCCCACGATAAAGCGGTTCTCCCGCACTTTGTGTGGAAGTGGGCCAACCTCCCGTCAATACGGAACAATCCCAGAGGGACAAACCTGTGCGGCAAGGCTGCCGTGCCGATCCATCCACACAAAGTGCGGGAGAACCGATAAAGCGGACGCGCGGACGTGCTACGCCCAAGCACACCCGACACGAGTACCACGCAGAGCAAGTACGGCAGGAGGTTTGACGGGGAGTTCAAGCGCGAGGTCGCCGCGCTGGCGCGCCCATCGTTCCTGCGGCAAAGCGGCAGGCGAGACCTGCTACGTGGAACGTTGGAACTGCCCCTTGCGCCAGCGACTCGGATGTTTTGTCCGCAAGACGCCTTCCTTCTCCAAGTGCAAGCGCATGCACAAAGTCGCCCCGCGTCTATTCATGCACCACCACAATCTTTCACCCGTCCCGCAACCACTGCCTTAAAACGCTCCAGCAACTCAACCTCGCCGACTGGCTGCGGGGTACCGAGGCAATGCGGACTCGTGGTTCGTAGTGAAACTCGTGAAGCGAAACCACTCGGCAAAGTGGCTTCGCTCCACGACCGGGCTGCCGCTGATGCGTTCCCGCCGGCGGGTTACGCCAGTTAGCGCACGAGCGTCTGGGATCCGTTGCTGTTCAACGTCGCGTTGCCCGCGCCGTCCACCGCCTGCATGTTCCAGGAATGCGTGCCTGGCGACAGCGGCACGGTGGTCCGTTCCGCCCCGACTCCGTACACCTGGAAGTCGAAGATGGAATAGCCGTAGACCGTGCCGCGCTGGACGCCTTGCATCCGCACCCACCGCGCGGGCGCGTCGAGCACCGGGCTAGCGTCGGTGCCGCCCTGGCCGTTGTTCTGCGCCCAGGCGGAGGTCCACGTCTTGCCGTCGGTGGAGACCATGATCTGGTACTTCTTGCCGTAGGCGGCCGTATTTTCCCATTTGATGACCGTCTGACGGATCAGGTAGATGTCGCCCAGGTCGAGGGTCAAGGACTCCTTGTCGGGGTTGGCGACGCTGGAATCCCAGGCAGCCTGCCACCTCGTGTTCGTCGCGTCGGCGTCGACGGCGTTGCCCGGCGTGCCGCTGGCGGTCGAAGTCGCGGTGGCGGTCGCGCCGAAGGCAAGGTTCAACGTCGGCGGCAGGTAGGAACTGGGCGGCACCGTCGCCACCGTCGCGCCATCGACCCGCAACTGGTAGGACGCGACGCCCGTGCCGCCGTCCACCGCCTGGCTCCAGTAGAACGTTACCGGGTCCGTGCCGGCAGCCGTCGCGTTGCCGGCCGGAGCCAACGCCTCGAACGCCCCGGGCGGTTGGCTGTCCGTCAGACTGAAGCTGAACGTCGGCGACGCCGTCGATCCGCCCGCCCAGTTGTAGGCGACCA
This sequence comes from uncultured Verrucomicrobiota bacterium, assembly GCA_937873255.1. Classification (GTDB taxonomy): domain Bacteria; phylum Verrucomicrobiota; class Verrucomicrobiia; order Chthoniobacterales; family SZAS-18; genus CAHJWO01. The sequence goes on from CALMVM010000505.1 coordinate 6,638, forward strand.
CGTACCAGGAGTGCATGCCCGGTGGGAACGAGCCCGCCATCATCTTGTAGGACGTGGCCGAGCGCGTCGCGCCGATCTTGACTCCGTCGAGGTACACCTCGTAACGCTGGATACCCGTGTCCGGGTCGGAGCTGGCCTGCCAGCTGAACGCGGGCATCGTGTCGGCGATGGCCTGGCCTTGCATCGGGGTCAACAGGCCGAAGGCGGCCGGTGGCGTGCCGTCGGTCAACCCGTAGCCCTGGATGCCCGCCCCGTACTGGTAGAGCGGCTTGCCGTAGATCGGCTCCAGGTGCTGGCCGGCGGCGATGGCGCTGCGGATGGCCGTCACCTCGCTGGCGGTCGCGCCCATGTCGTAGGGCAGATCCCAATGGTCCGGCTGGCTCTGCCACAGCGCGGCGTCGGTCCCGCCGACCTGATCGAGCGAGAGCGGCAATTGCCAGGGCAGCCGGCCGGTGGGCGGACGGTCGCCGAAGAGCGCCTCCGCCACGGCGGGACCGCCCTCATCGCCCGGCCGGTAGACCATCATCAGGGCATTCGCCAGCGCGTTGACGTTGGCGAACAGGTAAGGCCGCGGCAGGAAGCTAACGACCACCGTGGGAATCCCCATGCCGCGATACTTCTGGATCAGGGCGTACTGCGGACTCTCGCCGTTGACGGGCGTGTACGTCTGACCCCCGATGGGGTCGTCCGGCAGCCAGGGCGGGCTGTCCAGCGCACCGCCGTTAGGCAGGAGCCGTCCGCCGGGCACGTACCAGAAGACGCCGTGCGTGTAGTACCCCTCGCCCACCACCACGATGGCGGCGGAAGGCGTGACCCCCGAGGGGATCGGCACCGGCGTCCGGGCGGACGGGCCGTACACCTTCACGCCGTCCTGCTGGGCGCGCGACACGACTGATTCGTAGATCGTCTTGGACCCGAAGTCGTCGTGGTGGAACCCGCTGCCCCACGTGACCATCGGGGACGGGCTGACCTTGTCCGCGTAGACCCCGTCCACCACGATGGACCCACCGGCGGGCAAGCGGAAGGGCAGCACCCCGTCGTTCTTGAGCAGGGTGAGGCTTTCCTCCGCCGCCTTGTGGACGATCGCCACGTTCTCACCCGTGTGCCACTCGCTCTGGCCGGCGACGCCGCTCTGGTAAGGGTCTTCAAAGAGGCCCATGCGGAACTTCGCGTCGAGCACCTTGGCCACCGAGTCGTTGATCCGCGACACGTCCACGTTTTGCGTGAACCGCGTGTAGGCGGGCGGCGTGTTGCCGTCCGGTTGGCCCGGGTAGGCACCTCCCATCACGTCGGAACCGGCGGTGCACGCCTGCTCCCAGGAACCGTACGGCAGCCAGTCGGTCATCACGATACCCTTGAAGCCCATCGCGTTGCGCAGGAAGGACAGGATGCCGGGATCGCTGCCAGCCCCCTCGCCCGTCGTGCCCAGCAGCCAACTGCCGCTGTAGCCGGGCATGATCGCGGAAACGCCCGCCTCGATGGCCGCGTGCCACGGGCGCATGTGGTACCACACCGTGGTGCCGTCGAAGACCACACCCGTCTCGCCACCCGCGCCCTGGCCGGCCCAGTGCTTGAGGGTGATCATCATCGAGTGCGGGTTGAGTTCGGGTCCGCCCTGGAGGCCGACCACCATCGCGCGCACGTCGGCGGACGCCAGTTCGGCGTCCTCGCCGTTGCCTTCCTGGATGCGGGGATAGAGCGCCTTCGTGCCGATCTCGGCGAGCGGCGAGAGCGTGCCGCGCAGGCCGACCGCGCAGGATTCGCGCCGCTGCACGTCCGCCACTGCCCAGACCGTCTGCGGGTCGTGCATGGCGGCCAGGCCGGGCTGCGTCGGGTAGGAGGTCTGATAGCCGTGGATCGTGTCGCCCAGGGCGATCATCGGGATGCCCAGCTTGTTGCCCGGCACCAGCGTCAGGCCCGCGCCGGATTGGTGCTGGACCTCGCCGAGTTGGAACTTCAGCATGTCGCTCGTCGCGTAGGGACCGAAGCCGAAACCCGCGTCGGGGTAGGTCAGGGTCTCGCGGTTGAAGAACAGTTGGAGAGCTTTCTGCTCAGGCGTCATGCGCGACAGCAGGTCCGCCACGCGCACCGACACGGGGTTGTGCCAGTCTTCGTAGGGCTCGATGATGCCGTCGCCGTTGAGGTCGCGGCAGCCGTTGATGACGGCCACGCCGTCGTTGACGGTCGTCAGCGTCGGCAGGTAGACGCTGAATATACCGACATCGGACTGGGTCTTCACGCCCCGGCCATCGGTGGCGACCACGTACCACTTGTACGTCCAGCGGTCGGAGAGGTCGAGCGTCGGCGTGTAGTTGTTGGTCGTCACGCTGCCCATGTGCGTGTAGCGGTCGAGGAAGCTGCCCGGCTGGTCCCACTTGTAGTCGGTGCGGCTGAGGTTCAGGTACACGTCGTACTGCACCGCGCCCGGCGAGGCGTTCCAGCTCAAGGCCGGGCGGCGCGTGTTGGTGACCATGGCCCCGCCCTGCGGCGCGACGAGCCCGAACGCCCCCGTGGCGGGCGGCACGGCCGGCGCGACATACGGATCGGCGATCCAGTTGGCCGGCGGGTTGTTCTGGTTGCCGCCACCGGTGCCGCCGCCGGGGTTGTTGTTGGCGATGTTGATCTGGACGTTCCACGCGCTGCCGTTGACTGCCAGCGCGGTCACGGAGGTGCCGGTCTGCTGCACGCCGGTGTAGTCCTGCACCGTGAGCACCGCGCTCGCCGTGGTCCCCGGGGCGGGCGTGAGGTTTTGCGTGCCGACCGTCATCGTCACCGTCGTGTTGGCCGGGAAGGTCAACTGATACGTCGTCGGGCCGGTGGGATTGCGCACGGACGGGAACGAGTCGCCGTC
>CALMVM010000505.1:9498-10291 GCA_937873255.1 uncultured Verrucomicrobiota bacterium
CCCGTAGCCCGTGCCGCGCGCGGAGCCGAGCATGCGCACCCAACGGTAGGAACCTTGGACGGGCATGTTCTGACGGCCGCCGGTGCCGTTCTGAATGGAGTAGAGCGTGCTCCACTGCGCGGTGTCGGGGTTGGCCGGGAGGTTCGCGGCGTCGTTCGAACCCTGGATGGTGAAGTTTTTGCCGTAAGCATCCTGCCAGAGGGCCGACACCTGGCCGAGCGCCGTCGTCTGGCCGAGATCGACCATGAGCCATTCGTTGTCGGTCTTGCCCGAGGACCAGCGCGTCGCGTAGTCGCCGTCGGTCGCCATGGAAGGAGCGTAGCCGAGGAAGTTGCCCTCCACGCTGGAAGCATAGGTCTGCTTGCTCTTGGCGAGGTCGGTGTTCGGCGTAGACACGGTGGAGTTGAGGCTGCTGAACACCTGGAACTCGTAGAGCGAGATGCCGTAGCCGGTGCCACGGGTGTCGCCGAGGATGCGGACGTACCGTCCCGAGCCGCTGGCGGGCACGCTTTCGGTGCCGCCGTGGCCGTTGGTGACGGTGGCCACCGTCGCCCAGCCGTTGACGTTGGCCGGATCGTTGGAAAGCTGCACGCGGTATGCGGAGGCGTAGGCGGTTTCCCAATGGAGGGTCACTTGGGCGACGGATTGCACGCTGCCGAGGTCGACGTAGATCCACTCGCCGTCGTTCCAGTTGCTGCCCCAGCGCGTCGCGTCATCGCCGTCCGTGGCGTTCTGCCCGGGCAGTCCCTGCTGCGTGGAGGAGACCGTCACCGGCCGGTTCAACGCCAGGTTG
>CALMVM010000506.1:0-3147 GCA_937873255.1 uncultured Verrucomicrobiota bacterium
GCGTTGGGTCACGCAGCCCAACGCCGGCGTCAGCGTGGCGCGCAACCTCGGCGCGCGGCACGCGTCGGCGGATTGCCAATATCTCTGGTTCATGGATTCCGACGACATGCTCGCCCCGGATGCCCTGCGGCGTCTGGGCGAACATCTGGACGCCCATCCGGCCGTCGGGCTGGTGGCGTGCCAGTTCCAGTTGATCCACGACGACGGCACGACGGCCGGACCCGAGAAGCGCAGCCGCTGGGTGCCCGGCGGCTGGTACGGGTTCCCGAGGCAGTTGCGCGACGAGGAAATCCCGACGCCGTTCGAGGCGTTTTTTTGCGGGACGGGCCAGGGACCGTTCGCGCTGTACCGGCGGAGCGTTTACGAAAAAACGGAGGGTTGGGAGCCGCGCCTGCGCGTCCACGAGGACACGGATATGTTTTGCCAGATGGGACTCCTGGCGGACGTGCATTTCCTGCCCGACCGCCTGTATCGGAAGCGCATCCACGCCGGCCAGAGCACGGACGTGAACAACTCCGCCCTCGCCCAGCGCATCTGGGATTGCTACGACATCTTCCGCGAGAAATGGGACGCCCGGACCGGCCGCGACGCACGGGAAACGCGCATCCTCGAACGCGCCCGGGCGTTCTACAACAACCGTTTCCAGCCCTGCCGCGACCTGAAGCTGGCACTCAACATCTGGCGCGAAATATTGAAAGGGCGCGGCAACCGGTCGGCGGCGCACCATTCGTGGACGATCTCGCGCAAGGCGATCCCGAAGCTGTTGCGGCAGGTGTCGTGAAAAAATTTTCGCGGCCCGCAAAATTTTTTGAACGCCGCCCCGCCGGCCCGGTCGAATCATCCCAGGTTAAGGTGATTCCGGGCCGTGTGCGTGATTGCTTGATGATTCCAAGCGCGTGCGCGGCCCGGTCGCTTTTTATGGAGGTGCGTGGGATGGCGAAGCGGTGTTTTCATGAATTCCGCGCCTCGCGCGGGTGGCGTTGACCCCCTGTGATCCTACGTCTACACTTTCCGCCATGAACGCCGTCGAGTTTACCGCTGAGTTGAGCGGGTCCACCACTCTGGTGATCCCTCCGGAGGTTGCCACTCAACTGCCTCGCACGGGTACCGCGCGCGTCATCGTCCTTACCACTGACGCATCGGGAGCGGCGGCAGAGTGGCAGGCAGCTTCCTACGAGCAATTCCTGGCCGACGATGCTCCGGAAGACGCGATCTACGATTCCTTGCGCTGATGTTTGGCGAGGTTTTTCTTTGCCAATTTCCTTTCACCTCCGGCGCGTCCAGCAAAGTGCGACCGGCCTTGGTGCTCTTTGATCTTGGCTCCGACGCGCTCATCTGCCGGATCACGTCCGTGCTGCGCACCGGCCCGCTGGATGTGACCTTAAGCGGCTGGCGAACCGCCGGCCTGCTGAAACCTTCGGTGGCGCGCTTGGACCGGCTCGTCACCGTCGAACGAGCCGTTGTTTTTCTCCGTCGACTGGGCACGCTCGACTTGTCTGACCAAACGGCGGTTCGCACGGTCTGGAACGGCCATATGCGTTTGTGAGCTGCCCCCGGATGATTTCGGCTCGCCGGGCGACCGATCTGCCACCCTTGCGATTTTCGACGTTTGATCTTCCCGGTCTCGGCCACCGAGCCTAATTTTTAGTATGCCCGAGCACGACCCCATTGCCATCGCGCTGGCCGAGGACATCGGACCGGGGGACGCGACGGTGGAGTTTTTCATCGACCCGGCCCAAACGGCCTCCGCGCGCATCTTCGCCAAGGAGAAATCCGTCGTCGCTGGGTCGGCCGTGGCGGCGGAAACCTTCGCCTGCGTCGATCCGGCGCTCGCCGTCCGCGTCGAATGCCCCGACGGCACGGCGGTCAAGCCGGGCGACACGATCCTGACGATCCAGGGCCTCGCCGGGTCGATCCTCACCGGCGAACGCGTCGCGCTCAATTTCCTCCAACGCCTCTCGGGCGTCGCGACGCTCACGCGCCGGTTCGTGGACGCCGTCGCGGGCACGCGCGCGCGCATCCTCGACACCCGCAAGACCACGCCGGGACTGCGCGCGCTCGAAAAAGCCGCTGTCCTCGCCGGCGGCGGCACCAATCACCGCATGGGCCTCTACGACATGGTCATGGTCAAGGACAACCACCTCCTCGCCGACCCCGACCTCCAGCCCGCCATCGAACGCGCCCGCGCCGCCCGGCCCGACCTGCGGGTCGAACTGGAGGCCGACAACCTCGGCCAGGTCTACATTTTCCTGACGGTGCGCGGCGTGGACGTGATCCTCCTGGATAACATGAAGCCCGAGGACATGCGTGCCGCCGTCAACCTCGGCCGCGCGCAGGGCAGCCGCGTGCAGTTCGAGGCGAGCGGCGGGGTCAATCTGGAAACGGTGCGCGCCATCGCGGAGACAGGCGTGCATTGGATCAGCGTCGGCGCGCTGACGCACTCGGCGCGCGCCATCGATTATTCGCTGGAGTTCTTGCCCTGACCCGATGGCGACGGCGCGGGACCCGGACAGCCGCTTGCTGCGAGCATGGCGCGCGGCGGACGACCGAACTCTCCCCGCCGACGCGCTGGGATTGACGCCCGACGCCCTCGCGGGGCGCGTCCGCGAACTGCGCGCGGCGGGCTACGTCATCGAAGGACCGACCGGTCCCGGCGCCGGCTACCAGCTGGTTGCCGCGCCCGGCCGGTTGGTCGCCGACGACCTCTGCGCGGCGTTGCCGGAAGACGCCGTCGTGGGACGGGAAATCCTGACGTTCGCGGAAACCGGTTCCACCAACGACCTCGCCGCACAGGCCGGCCGCGACGGGATCGCCGAGGGACTCGTGATCTTCGCCGAGTCCCAACGCGCGGGCCGGGGGCGTCTGGGGCGAAAATGGGTTTCCCCGCCGGGGCTGAACCTCCTCTTTTCGATCCTGCTGCGCCCGGCGGTGCCGGTCGAACGCTGGCCGGAGTTGACCTTCTGCGCCGCCCTCGCGGTGGCCGAAACCGCCGAGCATTTCACGGGTCAGCCGGCGCGGATCAAGTGGCCCAACGACGTGCTGCTCTCCGGCCGCAAGGTCGCGGGCATCTTGCTCGAATCTCACCGGACGCATGCAGCGGGTTTTGTCGTGGTGGGCATCGGACTCAATGTGCTCCAACGCCTGGAG
>CALMVM010000506.1:3157-3664 GCA_937873255.1 uncultured Verrucomicrobiota bacterium
GTGGCAGCGTCCGTCCTGAAACTTCTGGGCGACCGGTTCGCCCGGTGGCCGGGCGACGCAGCATCAATCCGGGAGGAATGTGCCCGCCGTGGTTGCGCGGAGCCCACGTCCGCCTGAAATCGCCTCTTCAGATCAACAAAAAAGCGGCTCCCATAACAGGAGCCGCTTTTTGAAAGCGAAGGGTAAAGGATCGATTCCGTAGATTACCGACGACCGCCTGAAACCCGGCGCGCGTAGGACCGACCCGACCCACCACGGCGAGCATATCCACGCCCCCCGTAGTAACCACGACCGCTGTAGTATCCACGGCCGCCACGGTAATACCGATGGCCGTAGTAGCCGTAGCCGCCGCCGTAATATCCATCGGTCGCGCAGGCGGACAGGCCGAGCGCTAGGGGAAGTGCGAGCAGCAGCTTCGTGCGCGTCATCAGACGTCTCCTATGATGCATCGTGTCCATTGCATCTGATCAAAGCCGTGGCTGCATCGCCGTGGCTTAACGGGATGAT
>CALMVM010000507.1:0-1678 GCA_937873255.1 uncultured Verrucomicrobiota bacterium
TGCGCATGCCGCGGGAGGCCCGCCGACGCGCGCACTGTTGGGTGTGCTCCTGCGGCTCGTCCCACTCCCCTCAGGATGACAGAAAAGAAAAGGGCACGCCGATCAGCAGGCCGGCACAGCTCAACCGACACGAAAGGCGGCGTACCTCAAAAAAGCCGCTTCCCCTCCGCTGACGCCGCGACGAGTTTTTCGAGCCGCCTGCGTTGCGTCGCTTCCTGCTTGGCGCTGACGATCTGCCAGACCGCCGTGCGGCGGTAACCCGGCGGCTGCGCCTCGAAAAACGCCCACGCCGCCCGGTTGGCGCGCAGGATTTCCAGATAGGGCGCGGGCAATTCGGCCGGACGGTTTTCGTAGGCGTAGACCCCCGATTTGTTTTCCTTCCGCGCCGCGAACGCCGCCAGCCCGGCGGGTTGCATCCGGCCGGCGGCTTGCAGAACGGCGACGCAGCCGATGTTCACCGCGCTCCAGATGCTGCCCGCGCGTCGCGGGGTGAACCGGATCGTGTAGCTCTCCGCGTCCACCCGGCGGCGCACGCCGTCGATCCAGCCGAAGCAAAGCGCCTCGTCCACCGATTCGGGCCAGGTGATGCTTGACTGCCCGGTGCCGACCTTGCGGAAGCCGACGAGCAGTTCGCGGACGGCGGCGTGGTGTGCGGCGAGCCAGGCGCGCATCTCGGCGGGCGTGGCGAAGAAGGTCGGTTCGGTGGAACTCATCGCTCAAGACAGCATGCCCAGCAGTTCGGTGCGAATCAACCCGAGCGTGCGCCGCAACACCGCCCCGTCGCGCGCCAACACTTTGACGGCCCACCCCGCCGTGCCGCCCAATCGACTCACGCCGATCCACAACGGCCCGGGGGAATTCGCGTCGCCGTCGTTCGCCTGCAAATCGTGCAGCCGCTGCCAGCCGGGATGCGCCGCGTCGATCCCCTCCGCCACCAGGAACACCGTGCCGTAAAACGGCGCGTCCGTGCCGAGCGCCGCCCCGGCATTCCGCCAACCGGCGACGCTCTCCGGACGCGCGGCGGGTTGCAGGTGCCAGCGTTCGCGCACGGCCGGCCGGCCGTCGTGGACGATGTCCGTCGCCCAACGCAAGGAGGAAAACGCCCACGCTTCTCCCATCGCCACCCGGCCGGGGGCGAGCCCTTCGCAAAAGAGCAGCCGCCCGCCGCGCGCGACCTCCACGCGCGTCGATTGACGACAGCGACTCCCCGCGTGCGGGATGAACAACTCCGGCCACACTTCCAGCCAGCCACCCGCCTCGACGTGGAACACCTGCGCCGCCACGGCCTCGTCGGCGGTGGCGATCCCGCCGCGCGCCGCCCGGTGGACCCGCGTCGCGCTCGGCCCGACCAACCGCAGCCGCGCCCCCGCGCCGACGCGCACCCGCCAGTCCACCGCGTCCCCGGCGAATAACCCGGCGGTGGCGTTGACGGCGTGAACGGTCAGGGTCCGGGCGTCCGCGTCCCAATGCCCCTTGCCGACGTGCATCGGCGCGCGGTGGGATTGTTCGCCGACGAATGACCGACCCGTCGCCGGGTCGGCGGCAACGGTCAGCCGTAAATGACCGTCCATCGCGGCTCGTCGAACTACGGCTTGGGAAAGACGGCCGCCAGGGCTTTCCCGCGCGCGAAAGCGTCCAACCCCCTGGCAATATATGGTTTCATCGATCCCATGAAGAG
>CALMVM010000507.1:1712-8964 GCA_937873255.1 uncultured Verrucomicrobiota bacterium
TGCTTGTACGCCGAGACCGCCTGCCACGCGTTGTCGCGGTAGACGAACTCGAAGATCCAGTGCTCCTCGGGATTGTCGGGATCGTGCGGATGGTCTTCAGCGTCGCACAGGCGGACCCGGCTCTCGAATGTCTTGACACCGTCGTGGCTCGTCTCCTCGAATTTCTCGATCACCGCGCGATTTTCCTTCACGAAATCGTCGTGCGTATCGAGCGGGGCGAGATGATTGCGGGTGGTTTCCCGCAGGCAGGCCGTGCTGGCATACCAATACAAGGAGGGGAAAACCTTGATGAGTTTCTCCAAGTCCGCTTTGGCAACCGCCGTTTCATCGACCGGCGCACCGGGGCACAATGCGGTCGAAAAAACGAACAGGACAGCAAGCAGGCAGAAACGGTTCATGGGAAGCGGATCAAAGGAAACCTGATCGATATAAAAAAAGCGTTAAGCGACGAACAAATACTCCCGCCGCAGCCAGCCGACCACGTCCTCCAGACCCTGCCCGCTCTTGAGGTCGCAAAAAAGGAACGGCCGGCCCTCGCCGCGCATGAGCCTGGCGTCGCGCGCCAGCACGCCGAGGTCCGCGCCGACGTGCGGGGCCAGCGCGGTCTTATTGAGGACCAGCAGGTCGCTGTAGCGGATCGCCGGGCCGCCCTTGCGCGGGATTTTGTCGCCCTGCGCCACGTCGATCACGTAGATGAACGCGTCCGCCAGCTCGGGCGAGAACGTCGCCGACAGGTTGTCGCCGCCGCTCTCGATGAGAATGACCTGGAGCCGGTCCACGCCGTGGCGGCGTTCGAGTTCGGCGACGGCACCCATGTTCATGCTCGTGTCGTCGCGGATGGCCGTGTGCGGACAGCCGCCGGTCTCCACGCCGATGACGCGTTCGGTCGGCAGGGCGTTCTGGCGCAGCAGGAATTCACTGTCCTCGCGCGTGTAGATGTCATTCGTGATGACCCCGAGTGAAAACTCCGCCCTCAGCCGTTCGCACAAGCGCCAGACGAGCATCGTCTTGCCCGAGCCGACCGGCCCGCCGATGCCCACGCGCACGGGGCGTTTGGCGGTGGCGGCGGCGGCGGCGGACGGAGAGGGGGCAGCGATCATTGGACTTTCAGGGAACCGCCCACCCCGGCAATCGCCACGCCGATCACAATCGCCAGCAGGTGCAGCCCCCCGATGGCGAACGTCTTGGAGGCGGTGCGGGCGCGGCTCTCGCCGTAGAAAAGCCGGAGCGACAGGTACAAATACCACGGCGGCACCAGGAAACCGAAGATGATCGGGATGGCGAGCACGGACAGGTGGGTGGCCTGCACCAGCGTGGCCAGCCACGTGAAGGCCGTCCAGAACAGCAACAGGAACGTGTGGTAATGCAGGGAAAACACCAGGTAGGCGAAGAAGTACCCGCCGCGCTGCCCGTAGTTGAAACGCATCAGCCAGGCGAAAATGGGCAGCATCGCCAACGCCACCCAGGTGGCCTTTTGCTGGAAGTTTTCGGCGACCTTTTCGTTGAGGCTTTTCTCCTCGCCGGAGTTCTCCTTGGCGTTTTTCTCGAAGGTCTTCCATCGCTTGGCGAGCGAGGCGTCCATTTTCGGATCCTTTTCCTTGAACCCGGCGGCCAGCGTGTCGCGCAGGAGTTGGTCCAGGGTGTCGGCGTTCTCCTTGTCTCCCTTGCCACGGGTGGGCGAAGCGGAGGGAGCCGGGGAAACAGGATTGGCCGGGCTCGTCGGAGAAGTGGCCGGGGCCGTGCCCGCCGCAGGCGCGGGGGATGAAATGCCAGCTGTGGGCGATGGCGAGGCGGCGGGTTTCCTGGTGTCCTCGTCCGCATCCTCGTCCTCGTCCTGATCGAAGTTGACGGACACCCCCGGCTTGATTTTCCGGCTGGAATGTTTGCGCGTCTTCTCGAAGGCGTGGTTGAACTGGAGCAGCGTCAGGCACACCGCGCTCGTGAACAAAAACAGCCGCAGAGGGTGGACGTAGCGCACCCGCCGGCCCGCCATGAACTCCTGCGTGAGCCAGCCGGGTTTTTTCAGGAGCGGACCGAGCGTGCGGAAGAGTTTGTTGTCCCAGCAAAAAAAGTTGTCGAAGAAATCGGCCACGAAACGCCACACCGAGCGGTGATAGTCCGCGACGTGTTGGCCGCACTGCGAGCAAAACGGGCCGGCGAGGGGCTCCAGGCAGTTCGCGCAACGCGGCGTGGTCTCACCGGCGGCGGGGGGAGCCATTTCGGCGGGGACGTCAGTGGAAGACGCGGAGGAGGCAGATTCCTCCGGTTCGAGCGGCGGGGACGGCGCGCGTTTTCCCTCGATCACCTCGGCTGGCACGCGGCGAGGATAAACAGCCCGTCCCGCCGTGTCGAGCGGCAAAGGGGGCAGGGGAATTCCGGACTACTCGAAAATTGCCCCGCTTGGCTGTTGACCTGCGGCGGGGGGGGGGCGTGGTTTGCGGCCCCCGCCGGGGGGGGCCGAGGCGGTCGCGCCCCCCGGGGCGCCCGCTGAGACGGTCGCCGGCCGCCGCCTGCGCGCCTTCGAGACGCCCACCCAGAAAGCCAAGCGCAAGGCCAAGGCCAATGCGAAGCGCGGCAAGGTGAAGTTCCGCTTCAACGCCAACGCCCTGCGCGGTGGCACGGCGGCGGCCGGCGACCAGCCGGCGGGTGCGCCCGGCACGGCCCCGGCGGCGGCGTAGAACGATTCCAACCTGGGTAGGGATGGCTCTCCGAGCCGTTCCCTATTTTTGGATTGGATGAGTGCGACTGCGACGATCCGTTTTCCAGAGAATTTCAGGGAACGGATCGGAGAGCCATCCCTACCTTTTGAATGACCGGCAGCCTCGGGAGGCTGCCTGTTTTGTTGTCCCATGCCATGAGCACCGAAAACGCTTCCACGTCCGACGAACAGCACCGCCTCCTCGCCGCCCGCCGCCAGAAGCTCGACGCCTTGCGCGCGCCCGGCGCGGACCCGTTCGGCGGGCGCTTCGACACCGACGGCACCGTCGGCGACGTGCGCGCGCGGTTCGCGGAGGGCACCGTTTTCCGTGTCGCCGGCCGCGTGACCGGCCACCGCGATTTCGGCAAGTCGCACTTCCTCGACCTGAGCGACCTGACCGGGCGCATCCAGTTCTACGTCAATTCCAAGAGCTTGCCTCCCGAACAGTCCGCCGCTCTCAACGCGTTGGATCTGGGCGACTTCTGGGGGATCGAAGGCGAGGGGTTCATCACCAAGACCGGCGAACCGACGATCCGCGCGAGCCGGTTCGTGCCGTTGTCCAAGGCGCTCCGGCCGCCGCCGGGCGGTTATTACGGGTTGGCGGACGTGGAGGCGCGGCACCGGCAGCGTTATCTCGACCTGCTCGCCAACGAGAAGTCGCGCGCGACGTTCCTGCTGCGCTCGAAGGTCCTGCGCGGCATCCGCGAGTTTTTCCACGAACGCGGCTTCCTCGAAGTCGAGACGCCGATGATGCAACCGCTCGCGGGCGGCGCGGCGGCGGAGCCGTTCAAGACGCACCACAACGCCCTCGGCATCGACCTGTTTTTGCGCATCGCGCCGGAGCTTTACCTGAAGCGTCTGCTCGTCGGCGGTTTTCCGAAAGTTTTTGAACTCAACCGAAACTTCCGCAATGAGGGCCTCTCGCGCCGACACAACCCGGAGTTCACGATGCTGGAAGCGTACTGGGCGTACGCCGACATGGAGTTGATGGCTGACCTGATGGAAGACCTGATCTGCCGGCTCGCGGACAACGCCGAGCGGCTGGAATTGAAGGACGCCGAGGGCAACGTCACGCGCACGGTGAGCTTTGCGCGGCCGTGGCGGCGGGCACGTTACAAGGATCTCGTCGAAGAAGCCGCGCCGGGCTGGTTCGCGCTGACGCCGGAAGGACGCGTCGAACGCGCGCGGGGCGAATTGGGTCTGGAAATCGCGCCGGGCATGGCGGATTTCGAGGTCACGCAGCAGGTGTTCGAGAAGAAGATCGAGGAAAAGACGTTCGACCCGCTGTTCGTCACGCACCTGCCGAAGGAACTCGTCCCACTGGCCCGTCAGAACGCGGCCGACCCGTCACTGGTGGACGTGTTCGAGCTGGTCATCAACGGCATGGAGTTCGCCCCGGGTTACACCGAGTTGAATGACCCCGACGTACAGCGCGAACGCCTCCTAGCGCAGAGCGGCGGCGAGAAGATGAGTCTCGACGAGGACTTCCTCCTCGCGTTGGAACACGGCATGCCCCCGGCCGGCGGCATCGGCCTGGGCATCGACCGGCTGATGATGCTGCTCAGCGGCTCGGACAGCATCCGCGACGTGATCCTCTTCCCGCATCTGCGGCCCAAGGAATAACTCGGAACGCGGAACTCGGAACTCGGAACGGCGGAAGGCAGCAGGGAGTTTATCCCTGTTCCCTGCCGTTCCGAGTTCCGCATTCCGCGTTCGCTTGAAGGACGAAAGAAAGACGGGGTCCCGCGGCAATGCCGTGCCCAAACGGCTTGCCGCAGCGGCGCGGGTCGCGGGGCTGGAGATGTCCCGACGGTTTGCGCCCGACCCCGCCCTTCTTTCGTCCTTCTCCGGCGGTGCAAGCGGATGAAAGGCAAAACGAGCTAAAGGGCAACTGCCATGCCACGCCATTCGCCAAACAACGGGGAGTGGTGACACGAAAATCCCCCGCGTTGCCGCGAGGCAATTGGCCTGATGGTCGTTTCCATATCTGGAGGAACGGCCTCAGTCGAGGGTTTTTGCAAAAACCGGTTCAATGTTCCACGTGGAGCAATCGCACGCACCTTGTCCGCATCGGGCGTTTTCCCGGGCCAAGCCGACCCTGGCGAAATGCCCGCCGGCGTGTCATGGTCGCCACGACCTCGCGCCCGATGCCCACGATTTCCACGACCCCGACCGAAGATTCCACGCTGTCCGTCGCCGAAATCGCGGAGGGCGCGCCGCGTCTGCCCTTCGGCCTGTTTTTGGGCCTGCGCTACCTGCGTCCGCGCCGGACGTTCGTGTCGATCATCACGTTGATTTCCGTGACCGGCGTGGCGCTGGGCGTGGCGCTGCTCATCATCGTCATCTCGGTCATGACCGGCTACGACCGCGAGTTGCACGAAAAAATCCTCGGCTTCGAGCCGCACCTGACCGTCGTCAACGAATCCACTGGCTTCGTGGAAAACTGGCAGCCCGTGCGCGACGCGATGCTCAAGACTCCGGGCGTGCTCGCCGCCGCGCCGATCATGCGCGGACCCGTGCTCGTGGATCACGAGAGCAGGCGGTTTTCCCCGACGATCATCGGCGTCCATCCTGAGTTGGTGAAGACCATCCTCGATATCCCTGCCTTGATGAAAAAAGGGAAAGGTTCGTTCGACCTCGACGGCGACAAGGCGGTCGTCGGCGTGGACCTCGCGCACACGCTTGATGTGAAGGTCGGCGACAAGCTGACGATTTATTCGCCGCGCAACCTCGAAAACATCGTCACCGAACTCGACAAGCTCAAAGGCCAGCAGGCCACCGCCGAGCAACTCGACGAGGTGCGCAGCATGGTCGTGCCCACGGAGGTGACGGTGACGGGCATCTTCGATTCGGGCCGCGCGCCGTTCGATTCGCAACACCTCTTCGTGCCGTTGCACCTCGGCCAGGAGATCTACGAACTGCGCGGGCTCGTCCACGGCATCGCCGCCCGGACGACCGACCCGTACCACGTCGAGCGCACCAAGCGCGCGCTGCTCGACCGGCTCGGTTCGCCGTTGAACGCACGGACGTGGATCGACGAGAACGCGCCGCTTTTCAACGCGATCCAGGTCGAGCGCATGACGATGGCGGTGCTCCTTTCCGTGGTCGTGGTGGTGGCGGCGTTTTGCGTGATGATCACGCTCATCACGGTCACGGTGCAAAAGACGCGGGAGATCGGCATCATGAAGGCGGTCGGCGCGTCGGAGGAACAGATCGTCGGCGTGTTCCTGTGGCAGGGGATCGTGGTGGGAACACTCGGGGCGTTTGGTGGTTTGGGTCTGGGATTGGGAGTGTTGAGGGTACTCAATCCGTTCAAGAATTGGATGCAGCAACAATTTGGTGTGGAGGTATTTGCGCGTCAGGTCTACGGGTTCGCCGATCTGCCGTATTGGACGCGTTGGCAGGACGTGGCGCTGATCTGCACGGGAGCGTTTTTATTGTGCCTGCTGGCGGCGTGGATTCCGGCGCGGCAAAGCGCGCGGCGCGATCCGGTGAAGTCGCTGCGATTCGAGTAGGCGCGATGCGTCTACAAGTGCTCCCCCGCCATCACATCCGTCGGCTTCAGGTCGAGCGCGAACGGCTCCAGCGCCATCGGTTCGTCGTGATCGAGGAACTTCGTGCACACCCGGAAGAACTCATCCGGCGCGTTCACCCGCCGGATGTCGTGCAGGAAACGTCCCGTCGGCTCCACGCCGAGGCCGAGGAAGTTCATGTAACGTTTCATCTTGTGGACGCGAGCTGACCCTGGCACGTCCGGGTAAGGGTTGGCAGCCTCGTAGAGCGCGTGAACGTAGCCGAGCACGTCGCGTCCGCGCGGGACGGTAAGCGTCTCGCCGCGTTCGCGCTGGCGGATTTGCTCGAACAACCACGGGTTGCGGATCGCCCCGCGCCCGATCATCAATCCGCGCGCGCCCGTTTGCGCGAGCACGTCGGCAGCCTTGTCGGCGGAATACACGTTGCCGTTCGCCAACACGGGGCAGGGGACGGCGTCCACCGCGCGCCGGATGAAATCGTAATGCACCTCGCTACGATATGCCTCCGCCACCGTGCGGCCGTGGACGGTGAGCAGGTCGATGCCGTGCCGCGCGAAAATCGGCAAAAGTTCGCTGAATACCGCCGTGTCGTTGAAGCCGAGACGCGTCTTGACGGTGAACGGGATTTCCAGCGCGGCGCGCAACGCGCCGAGGATGGCGTCCACGCGGGCGGGTTCGCGCAACAGGCCACCGCCGGCGCATTTGCGGTACACGACGGGCGCGGGGCAGCCGAGGTTCAGATCGACGGCGGCGATGGGGTATTGGGCGAGTTCCTTCGCGGTGCGGGCGAGGTGCGGGATGTCGTTGCCGATCATCTGCGCGACGACGGGCCGGCCGGTGGGGTTTTCGGTGATGGAAGCGAGGATCGGCTTGTCGAGGCGCGAGGTGGCGTAGACGCGGAAATATTCGGTGTAATAAACGTCCGCGCCGCCGTAGCGCGTCATCAACCGCCAGAACGGCAGGTCGGTGACCTCCTGCATCGGGGCCAGGGCAAGAATCGGCCCCGGCTGGCGCAGGAGGG
>CALMVM010000508.1:0-4956 GCA_937873255.1 uncultured Verrucomicrobiota bacterium
CCCAAGGGGTCCGGCCCAGCGGCCTGGACGACGGCCTGCCGGCCGCGTTGCGCGCGACGCAGGCCGTCTTCGACCAGACGGGCGGGCTGCACGCCGCCGCGCTGTTCGACCCGGCGGGCAATCTCCTCGCGTTGCGCGAGGACGTGGGCCGGCACAACGCCGTCGATAAACTCATCGGCAGCCGCTTGCTGGCCGGGGCGGCCGCACCGATGGACGGGCACCTCTTATTTGTCAGCGGCCGGGCGAGTTTTGAACTCGTCCAGAAGGCGCTCGCCGCCGGGCTGCCGATCCTCGCCGCCGTCGGCGCGCCTTCGAGCCTTGCGGTCGGGCTGGCCCAGGCGCACGGCATGACGCTACTCGGCTTCGTGCGCGGCGGCAGATTTAACATTTACGCCGGAGAAAAACGCATCCGCGAGGCGGCCTCCCGCGATACGATGGGGAAGACCACGCCGGTGGAGGCTTCCTCGCACGCCGTTCCCGCCCCGGTTTCATGACCATTTTCCCCACCATGGACACGCATACCACCCACGCGCCTGATCCCGTCCGCGACATCGATCCCGCGCACGAACAACAGCTCGACACCGTCTCGCAAAAACCCACCCACATCGGCAGCGGCGTGCCCACGACCGCGCCCGCCGAGAACGCCCACCTCGCCGACGTGCCCGGCGCGCGGATGGTCGAGGAAACCGAGGGCGCACGCATCGGCCACGCGCACCACGTCGCGGCCGGCATTCCCGCCGTCTACCAGAGCACGCGCTTCACCGTGCGCGAGATGGGTCTCGTGCGCGGCCTCAGGAGCTGGATCGAGGTCAACAAGAAGAACGGCTTCGATTGCCAGAGTTGCGCGTGGCCCAGCCCGGACGAGGACCGCAAGCTGTTCGAGTTTTGCGAGAACGGCGTCAAGGCCGTCACCGACGAGGGCACGAAGCACTCCATCGCAGGCGATTTCTTCGCCAAATATTCCATCGCCGACCTCCAGGGCAAAAGCGACCTGTGGATGGGTCAGCAGGGACGCCTGACCACGCCGATGGTCAAACGCCCCGGCGGCATGCACTACGAGGAATGCACCTGGGATGAGGCGTTCCGGCTGATGGCCGACGCCCTTTTTTTTTTTAATGATACGGAGTCCTCCGAGTTCTACACCAGCGGACGCACCAACAACGAGGCCGCGTTCCTCTACCAGCTATTCACCCGCCAGTACGGCACCAACAACCTGCCCGACTGCTCGAACATGTGCCACGAGGCCAGCGGCGCGGCGCTCAACGAGACCATCGGCATCGGCAAGGGTTGCGTGACGCTGGACGATTTCCAGAAGACCGAGTGCGTGTTCATCGTCGGCCAGAACCCCGGCACGAACCACCCGCGCATGATGACCTCCTTGGAGCACGCCAAGAAACACGGCGCGACGATCATCTCCGCGAACCCCTTACCCGAAACCGGGTTGATGAGCATCGTCAATCCCAACCCGCAGGACTACGCCAACCCGGTCGAGTTCGCGGCGCGGATGGTCTTCAACAAGGGCGTGCCGCTGACCGACATCTGGCTGCCCGTGCGGATCAACGGCGACATGGCGATGTTCAAGGGCATCATGAAGGAAATGCTCGCCGAGGAAGACAAGCAGCCGGGGAGCATCTTCGATCATGATTTCATCCGCGACTACACGGTCGGCGTCGACGATCTCATCGCCGACCTGCGCACGGCGGACTGGGACGAGATCGTCAGTCAAAGCGGGCTCTCGCGCCAACAGATCCGCCAGACGGCGGAAGCGATCATGAAGGCCAGGAGCATGATCGTGTGCTGGGCGATGGGGCTCACGCAGCAAAAGAACGCCGTCGCCACCATTCAGTACGCGATGAATCTGATGCTCCTGCGCGGCGATATCGGCAAGCCCGGCGCGGGACCTTGCCCGGTTCGGGGTCACTCCAACGTCCAGGGTGACCGCACGATGGGCATTTGGGAACGCATGAACGACGCGTTCATGGATAAATTGGGCAAGGCGTTCAACTTCACCCCGCCCAAGCCGCACGGCGTCGATGCCGTCGAGTGCGTCAAGGGCATGCACCGGGGCGAGATCCAATTCTTCCTCGGCATGGGCGGCAACTTCGTGATGGCGATGTCCGACACGAACTACACCGCCGCCGCGATGGAGAAGTGCAAGCTGACCGCGCACGTTTCCATCAAGCTCAATCGTTCGCACCTCATCTGCGGCGAGACGGCGCTCATCCTCCCCGCGCTCGGCCGCACGGAAAAGGATCGGCAAAAGAGCGGGCTGCAATTTGTGACCGTCGAGGACTCGATGGGCATCGTCAATTCGTCGCGCGGTTCGTTCGATCCGCACGGCGAACATCAAAAAAGCGAGGTGGCCGTCGTGTGCGGCCTCGCCCGTGCCACGCTCGGCGCGAAGTCCACCGTGGACTGGCAAGCGATGGAGGACAACTACGACCTGATCCGCGACAAAATCGCGGAAGTCATCCCGGGTTTCGAGGATTTCAACGCGCGCATCCGACGCAATATCTTCTATCTGCCCAACGACCCGCGCGACCATCGCAAGTTCAACAACGGCATCGGCAAGGCGAAGTTCGTCGCCGCGCCGCTGCCGCAGCACCGGATCGAGAAGGGTCAGTACGTCATGATGACGTTGCGCAGCCACGATCAGTTCAACACACACTTGTATGGGTTGGACGACCGCTATCGCGGCGTTTACAACGGCCGGCGCGTGATCTTCATGAACAAGGACGACGTGAAGGAAGCCGGACTGCAACAGGGTCAGCTCGTGGACCTGACCGGCCACTACGAAGGCGAGCAGCGGTACGCCAAGCATTTCATGGTTACGCCCTACGACATTCCGCGCGGTTGCACGGCAACGTACTACCCCGAGACGAACGTCCTCGTCCCGATCAACAGCAGTGCCGATCGTGCGAACACGCCGACCTCGAAGTTCATCGTCATCAGCGTCGCGCCCTCGCCCGATGCGTCGATGGCGGTCAATAAAATCATCACCGGGGCGCGCGAAAACACGACGCACGAACCGGCTGCGTTGACCGCAAGCTAATCTCCTGCACTTCTCCCTCCCCCGCAGAGCAAAACAAAGAAAGTTAGTTCCCCACCAAAACCATGTCGCTCCTCGACCGTGAAGCCATCGTGGCGAAACCCGGCTACTCACGCTGGATGTTTCCGCCTGCCGCCATCGCCGTGCAAATGTGCATCGGACAGGTCTATGCTTTCAGCGTGTTCAACGTGCCGTTGACCAAGCTCATTGGCAAGACCGCGCCAGTCAAGGATCAGGACTGGACCATACCCCAGGTGGGCTGGATTTATTCCATCGCGTTGATTTTGCTCGGCTGCTCGGCCGCCATTTTCGGCAAATGGGTCGAGCGCAGCGGTCCGCGCAAGACGATGGTTACCAGCGCGCTTTGTTTCTGCGGCGGCCTATGGATCGCGGCCATCGGGGTGGCCTACCACCAATTGTGGATTATCTACCTCGGATATGGGGTAATCGGCGGCATCGGCCTCGGAATGGGATACATTGCGCCGGTATCCACGCTCATCAAATGGTTCCCCGACCGACCCGGCATGGCGACGGGCTTCGCCATCATGGGTTTCGGTAGCGGGGCGCTGATCGGCGGACCGCTCGCCAACATCCTCATGGCCCACTTCCACACGGCGAATCCCGACTCGGTGGGCGTCGGCGAATCGTTCCTGACGATGGGCGGCATTTATCTTGTGCTTATGTTGTTCGGCGCAGCGATTGCCCGGGTGCCGGCCGATAACTGGAAGCCGGAAGGCTGGACGCCGCCCGCCAAGAGCACCAACGCCATGATGACCAGTGGCAGCGTGTCGGCCGACGAGGCAATCAAGACGCCGCAGTTCTGGCTGCTGTGGACCGTGTTGTGCATGAACGTCTCGGCGGGCATCGGCATCCTGGGTCAGGCTTCCCTGATGATCCAGGACATGTTTGGAGTGCCTGCGGCGGTTGGCGTCGGGTTTGTCGGCCTGCTTTCAATCTTCAACATGGTCGGACGATTCATCTGGTCATCTACGTCCGACCTCACGGGGCGCAAAGGCATCTACCTGATTTACTTCCTGCTAGGCATCTGCCTGTATCTGACGATTCCGTACGCACAGAAATCCGGTGCCCAAGTGCTCTTCGTGGCAGCGTGCTGCGTCATCATCTCGATGTACGGCGGAGGCTTTGCCACGATCCCGGCGTACCTGCGCGATATGTTCGGCACCTATCAGGTGGGCGCGATCCACGGGCGGTTGATTACCGCTTGGTCGCTGGCGGCAGTGATCGGGCCGCAGATTCTCAACAACGTTTCCACCTACAAAAAGGAGCACGGCGTACCCAAGAATGAGGCTTACAACGAGGTCATGTACATTTGCGTGGGTCTCTTGTTGGTTGGCTGCGTTGCGAATCTGCTCGTGCGTCCGGTCGATCCCTCGCATTACGTTCAGGACCCGGCGGCGAAACCGGAACCTGCCCTCCACTGATGTCTGCTTCTAATCGTTTCTCTTATGAATACTCGCACTCTTCTCTATTGGCTCATCGCGGCGATCCCGCTCACCTGGGGCGTCTTGCAATCGGTCAACGCGGCGTTGCCGCTCTTCGGCGGCAAGTCCGTGTACATCCCCGGCCTGACAGTCCCACCTCCAGCCCCAACAGCGAAGCCAGCCGCCTCACCTGGGCCAGCTGCTGCCGCCACGCCGGCTGTCAAGACCTCGCCGACCGCGCTGGAGACCGTTACACCGACGCCGGCCGCCGCCGACACGCGTAACACGACGCCCCCGCCGGCACCGGCAGTATTGCCATTCACAACGCCAACGCCATCCGCGACGGTTGCGCCCATCGACACCCCGGCAGTGCCGAAGACCTGACGCTTAGCGAGGCAGGTCGGCTGGCGTGTTCCAGTTGGTGAACAAGCTGGCCTCGTTTTCCCGAATCGGACGCGCGCTCAC
>CALMVM010000508.1:4966-17804 GCA_937873255.1 uncultured Verrucomicrobiota bacterium
CACCAGACCGGCCCCGACCAGAGTGCACACGAACGGCTGTAGCGACAATTTCCGGTCGCGCAGCCGTTCTTCTGCGATGGTCAGGACTTCGCGCGGATAAACGGCGGCGAGCGGCTCGAAAAATCCGTCGGCGTTTTGTGGGACGTATCCCCGACCCACGAGTGGGCCAGCGTCTGCGATCAGACGACGCAGGAACTCGGCTGTCATCATCGGCAAATCGACCGCCAGAACGACCGCGCGCGACGAACGCATGGCTTTCAGGCTGGCCGCGATTCCCGCCAGCGGTCCGAGGCCGGGTGTCGTGTCAGCGAGGAATTCGACATCCGGCGTGAAACCATCTCTTGCCGACCCGGAGACGTACAACTCGGCCGGCTCTAGCGCACGGAGGATTTCGATTTGACGCTCCCATAGCCGCCGTCCATCGGGCAGCGGCAGCAACGCCTTGTCGCGGCCCATGCGACGGCTGCGCCCGCCGGCTAGGAGCACGGCGGCGAACGGTGATCTCATCACTTCACGCCGGCGACGAATCGGGGTGGACTGGCTCCGCCTCGCTTGCAGGAACTTCGGGCCGTCGCATCCCGGGCAGTTGGTAGTGGCGCGTTCGCTGCGCGTACACAATGAACGCCGCGCCGATGACAATCATGAACAGCGACAAAAATTGCCCGCGCGTCAGTCCCCAGGTCAGGCTCGCGTCCGGTTCACGGAGTTGTTCACCGATGATCCGCAGCACCGCGTAGCCAACCATGAAAATCCCGGTCAGCATTCCGACCGGTGCGCGCAGGCGCGTTCGCACGATCCACAGCACGGTAAAAAGCACCGCTCCCTCCAGCAGCGCCTCGTAAATTTGCGAAGGATGGCGCAGCTTCACAACATGTGTCACGACATCCAATGCCTTCGGATCGTGCTCGTAAGCTCTGGCGATCAAAAAACTTTGTACCCCGTCATGATTTAGGACAAACAATGCTTGCGGATCGTCCGCGTATGCTTTTACGACCAAATCAGGTTGCGACCCATCGTATGATTTCGGGAACCACATCGCCCAGGCGGGCGGGTTGGCCTGCGGGGTGATACGGCCCCATAATTCGCCGTTCACGAAGTTCGCCATGCGCACGAGGAACAACCCGATGGGCGCGACGACGACGAGATTATCCCCCACCCCCGGCCACGAATAACGGTGCAGCCGGGCGTAGACATAAGTAAAGATCACCAGTCCCAGGATGCCGCCGTGGCTGGCCATTCCGCCTTCCCAGAGCTTGAAGGCGTTGAGCGGATGCGCGCGGACGACATCCCAGCCGTAAAAGAGAATCCAGCCCACCCGGCCGCCGAGCATCACGCCGAAGATCGACGCAAACGTGATAAAATCGGCGACTTTCTCGGGCGGCATCTCTCCGTACCCGCGTTGCGCCAGGTAACGGTAGGCCCAGTACCCGAGGAGAAACGCCATGACATAAGCGAACCCGTACCAATGCAGCCCGAAACGTTCGCTGAACTGGACGATGAACGGGCTGAGTTGATGGATGTAGTAAGCCAGGAGGGTCGGCACGGGGAGAAGATGAAGGCAAAAGGGCAAAAGGCAAAAGAGAGAAATGACGAATGACGAATGACGTGAAGGCAAAGGGATGCCACCGGGCAGAGATTCCTCCCAACGTTTTGCAAGCAGTGCGCAGCTGCTCTTTCGTCATTCGCATTTCTCTTTTGCATTTTCCCCGCTCTGCCCTTTCGTGGCGGAGTGTCCATTCCCTCCCCCGCCTCGCCCCGCCGTGCGCTGCACCGGTGGGAATGGCGCGTGATCTGGCTGTTGGTGCTCTGTTTCGCCTTGCGGAATCTCCCCTGGCGGCTCGACGATCTCGACCAGGCCAAGCAGGCCAACGTCTCGCTGGAGATGGTCCAGGCGGGGCACTGGTGGTTCCAACACACGCCGGGCGGCAAGGCGATTGCCACCAAGCCGCCGCTGGTCGGTTGGATGTCGGCGGGAGTATACGCGTTGCCTCTCGTCGGCTGGGACGTGGCGTGGCGGCTGCCGTCGCTCGTGGCGGCGCTGGCGCTCGCCTATGCACTCTGGCGCGTGGGCGAAATCCTCTGGCCCGGTCGCGGCGGCGTGGTGGCCGTGGCGGCATACGGGTTCAATCTCCTCACGCCCCGGCTCTCGACGCTCGTGCGCACCGACATGCCGCTGACGTTTTTCATCGTCGCGGTGGGACTGATCGTCTGGCACCACGCGCGCGACGGCGGCCGGCGTCCCTGGACGACCGCTTCACGCCGGGCGGTATTCGGATTGCTGCTCGCGGGCATGATGACCAAGGGGCCGGTCGTCTATGCGTTCCTGTTGCCCGGGATACTGACCCACGGATGGATCGCCCGGCGGCGCGGCGGCAACTTCTTCGCACTCTGGGGAGGTTGGTGGCATTGGACGCTGCCGCTCCTGCCGTTTTTGCTGTGGGCATTCTGCGGGATGGCAAACGTGCCAGGTTTTTTTACCGAGGTTGTCGGCAAGGAATTCCTTGGACGGTTCCCCGTGGGCGAACACGCTGTGCACAAAAGTCAACCGGTGTCTTTGTACCTTACGCAGATGCTCAAACAATGGCTGCCTTGGAACGTGCTTCTGTTCGCCGCCGGGGGACGGATGATTTTCCGAAGCGCGGACCTTCGGAGAGGGTGGCGTTGGCACGTATCTTTGGCGACTCTCAAAACCCGTTCGCGCCAAGTCTGGGCCGCGCTCTGCGGCGAATCCGGCACGCTCTGGTTGATTTGTTGGGCAGCAGGTGGGTTCGTGCTGATGTCGCTTGTACCGTCCAAGCGCACAGACCGCATCTTCCCAGTGGTGCCGCCGCTCGCATTGGTGCTGACCGCGCTGCTCGCCCGCGCGCAACGGCCGGTCGTGGCCTCCGCTACCCCCGACCCCGCACCGGCCACGGAGCCGCCGACCGCGCCGGCCGTCCCGGTCGTCCCTCGCTGGCCCTGGGAATGGGCGCGCTGGACAATGGTCGCCGGGGTGGCGTTCGGGCTCGGTTCCGTGGCGTATTACATCGCCCTCGCGTACGTCCGCCACGACCATGCGCGCGCCAGTTTCGCCGCGCACGCTCTGCGCGAGGAGAAGGGCAAGACCGTCGCCCTCGTCGTCGGCAAGAATCTCCGGGATACCGACGAAACGCTGCTCGTGTATCTGCGCCAGCTCCCCTTCTTGAGCCCGGCGGAAGCGGTCCAGCGTTGGAGCACGGGAAAGCTGGACGCCGTGGTCGTGAACGAGAACGCCCGTGCCGAGTTCGGCGGCCTGCTGGACCCGTTTGCTCCAAACCAACCTTTGCTGGAGACGGCCGGTTCCCAGCCCGCTTATTTCCTTCTGGCTCATCCGCGCGGGGATATGGGCCAGAAGCCCACGCCGCCCCCACGCGAGAGTCCCCGACGCGGACGGTGAAATTTGGTCTGGTCGTCGCTATCTTTTTAAATAATACTCCAAAGTCATGCCAGTAAAAACATCTGACCGACGCGCCCTTGTCATCAGGGAAGACCCATTCGAGGAAGGCGAGCCGTATCGGGTGAAAAGGCCGGAGGTCCTTGTGCTGGAAGAACGCCATGATGCCTTGCTTGCGCCAACACGTTTGCTGACAGCCGCCGGCTATCGCATCCAGGCCATTTTCGAGGAATCCCGGATCGTAGCCAGGATTCAAGCCGCTAGAAGCAAACACTTCCTGTTGCTGACTGTACAGGAGACTGTCCGCCCGCTGAGAGTACCTCAGGTGATCCAAAGCCTGCGGCAAGGCGGTTACGGACGGCCCGTGACTTACTGTGTCAAAGGAAAAGTCTCACCCGAGACGCGGTCCGCGTACGAGGCGCTGTCGGTGAATCGCGTCCTGTCGCTGCCAGCCGCGACGCGTTCGTCCGTGCTGGATGCGCTCGCGTGGGTCCACGAACGTGTCACGCTCAGAGACAGCGGGATCACGATCTTGGAGGTTTGAAGGCACGGCGTCAGCGGGCTCGTTTCAGCGTCTCGCGCAAGAACGGCGCGATGCGGCTGATCTTGTGCTTGGCGACCTGCTCCGGCGTGCCGCTGGCGACCAACTGACCGCCCGCCTCGCCCGCTTCCGGACCGATATCCACGACGTAGTCCGCCTCCGCGATCACGCTGAGATGGTGCTCGATCACGACGACGGTATTCCCCTCGTCCACGAGCCGGTGCAGCACCTTGAGAAGTTGTTCCACATCGGCCATGTGCAACCCGACCGTGGGTTCCTCCAGCAAATATAACGTCGATTTCAGCGCCTTGCGTTGGCGCAGCTTGGCGTGTTCGGCATTGCCGACGCCGCGCGTCAATTCCGTGACGAGTTTCATGCGTTGCGCCTCGCCGCCGCTCAGCGTCGGACTCGGCTGACCCAAGCGCAGGTAACCCAGGCCGGTCTGGGTCAGCAGCTTCAGCGGACGCGCGATCTTCGACACCGGCGCAAAAAACTCCGCCGCCTGCTCGATGGTCAGTTGGAGCACCTGCCCGATGTTCTTGTCGTTGTAGAGGACTTCGAGCGTCTGCGCGTTGTAACGCAGCCCACCGCAATCTTCGCACGGCACATAACTCGTCGGCAGGAAGCTCATCTCGTGCTTGATGACCCCCTGCCCCTCGCAACTCTCGCACCGGCCGCCGGCGTTGTTGAAGGAGAACCGGCCGTTGTTGTAGCCACGGATACGCGAGAGGGGCAACTGCGCGAACAACGCGCGGATTTCGTCCAGCACGCCGACGTACGTCGCCGGCGTCGAACGTGTGGTCTTGCCGATGGGTGATTGATCCACCTCGTACACGGCGTCGAGGAAATCCGCGCCCGCGAACCCGGCCCACACCTGGCCCTTCTTGTTTTTCTTGCGCGCGGCCTTCGCTTCCTCCGCCGCCTTCTTGCCGCGCTTGCCCGCTTTGACGAGTGCATCCTGCGCCGCCGGCAACAGCACCGCGCGCATGAGGCTGCTCTTGCCCGAACCGCTGATTCCCGTGATGACCGACAAACGCCCGACCGGGAACCGCACGTCCACCGCCTGCAAATTATTCGCCGCCGCGCCCTGCACCTCGATCCATTGATCCGGCCCGCCGCCGTTGAGCGAACGGCGCTGACCCTGCATCGGGTGACACATCGGCGTCAACAGGTGCCGGCCCGTGATCGAACGCGGGTCGGCCTGAATCTGCGCGAGCGTGCCCTGCGCGACGACCTCGCCGCCGTGCACGCCCGGCCCGGGCCCGAGATCGACGATGTAATCGGCCCGGCGCATCGTCTCGTCGTCGTGCTCGACAATGATGAGCGAATTGCCCTTGCTGCGAAGGGCTTCCAGCGTGTCGAGCAGGCGGTCGTTGTCGCGCGGGTGCAACCCGATGGTGGGTTCGTCGAGCACGTAGAGGACGCCGCGCAGGTTCGAGCCGAGTTGCGCCGCGAGGCGGATGCGCTGCGTCTCGCCGCCGGAGAGCGTCTTGGCCGAACGGTCGAGCGAGAGGTAGCCAAGACCCACTTCCTCCATGAACTTCAGCCGCTGGCGGATCTCGTCGATGATGTCCGCCGCGATGAGCGCCTGCGTGCCCTTGAACTGGAATTTCTCCGCCGCCTTGAACGCTCCGATGACCGGCAGCCGCGCGAACTTGTCGATGGACAACCCGCGCACACGCACCGCGCACGCCACACGGTTGAGCCGCGCGCCATTGCATTGCGGACAGGGGCGTTCGTCGTCGGCGTCGAGCCAACTGGTGGCGCGTTCCTCGGCGAGTTCCTTTTCGGCGGCGGAAACACTATCGTCGTCGCGCACGAGGCTGCCCTTCCACACCACGCCGAAGCCCCGGCACTCCGGGCACCAGCCGTGCGGCGAGTTGTAGGAGAACAGGCGCGGATCGAGTTCCTCGAACGCCTCGCTGCATTCGGGGCAGCTCATTTCCGTCGAAAGCGTGACCGATTTCCCCTTGGCATCCACGAAACGCGCCGTTCCCTTGCCGATCTCCAGTGCGCGCTTGACAATCTCGCGCGGGTCGTCGCCAACGGGCGTAGCATTTTTCGCCTTCCGGCCGGTGACACGGTCGAGCACCGCTTTCGCGCCAGCCATGACGGGCGATTTCTTCTTGCCGCCGACCTCGCCGACGACCACGTCGATGGTGTGTTCGCGGAAACGCTCCAGCCGCGCGAAGCCGTGCGCGCTCTTGAATTGGCCGTCCACCCACAGGTCGTCGAACCCGTGCTTGACCGCCCACGCGGCGACCTCGGTGTGGAAACCCTTGCGCGCCTTGATGAGCGGCGCGAGCACGCGCACGCGTCCCTTTTTCGCGGCGTCCTCGACCTGTTTGGTGATGGCGGCCACGCTCTGTTTTTCGACGGGCACCTCGCATTTCGGGCAATACTGCGTGCCAAGCTTCGACCACAACAAACGCAGGAAATGGTAGACCTCCGTCACGGTGGCGACGGTCGACTTGCCACCGCCGCGCGTGACGCGCTGCTCAATGGCAACGCTCGGCGGCAGACCCTCGATGAAATCCACATCGGGCTTCTCCAATTGCTCGACGAACTGCCGCGCGTACGGCGACATGCTGTCGAGGAAACGTCGCTGGCCCTCGGCGAAGAGGATGTCGAAGGCGAGCGTCGATTTGCCCGAACCGCTCAGCCCCGTGACGATCACCATCTGGCCGCGCGGCAGGTCGAGCGAGAGGTTCTTCAGATTGTGCTCGCGTGCGCCGTGAATGCGGATCGACGGCACGAGCGCGACATGGCCGTTGCCGTTGGCGTGGCCGTTCGCATAGCGAGGCTCGCGCGAGGGCATCTCGGCGGGACGGATGCCGCGTCCGTGCGGGAGAATGTTCGCCGCCTGCTCGACCGCGACGCTGCCAGCGGGGGCGACGATTTTTTCGTTGCGCTCGCCTTCGAGCAGGGGGCGCAGGAAATAACCTGTGTGCGACGCCTCGACCTTGGTGACCTCTTCCGGAGTGCCGACGGCGACGAGTTGGCCGCCGTCCGACCCCGCCTCGGGTCCGAGGTCCACGAGGTAATCGGCGCACTTGATGACTTCCAGGTTGTGCTCGATGACGAGCAGGCTGTCGCCCTGTTCGACCAGCCGCTGGAACACGCGCACCAACAGCGCCACGTCGTCGAAATGGAGTCCGGTGGTAGGTTCGTCAAAGATCAGCAGCGCGCCCTTCGTCTCCGGATTGCGCTCGCGCTCGACGAGGTGGCTGACGAGTTTCAAGCGTTGTGCCTCGCCGCCGGAAAGCGTGTTGAGCGCCTGACCCAAGCGCAGGTAACCCAGGCCGACCTCCGCGAGGATGCGCAACGCCGCCAGCGGCACCTTGAGCATGGCAGGAACACCCTTCAGGCCGTGGCGCGATTCGAGGAACGTGATCGACTCCGCGACAGTCATTTCGAGGACCTCGTGGATGTTGCTGCCGTGGTAGCGCACCTTCAGAACGTGCGGCTGGAAACGGCGGCCCTCGCACTCCGAGCAGCGCACGTACAGATCGCTCAGGAACTGCATTTCGATCTTCTCGAAGCCGATGCCGCCGCAGCGTTCGCACCGGCCGTCGCCCGTGTTGAACGAGAACGACGACGCCGTGAGTCCGGCGGCGCGGGCCTCGTCGCAGGTGGCGAAGAGTTCGCGCACCGCGTCGTACACTCCCAGGTAAACGACCGGGCTGGAACGCGGCGTCTTGGCGAGCGGCGTCTGGTCCACCATCACCATCTGGCCGAACTGGTCGTGCCCCGTGATGTCGCGCACGCGGCCGGCGGCCTCGTCGCTGCTCAGGCCGCGCGTGCGCAGGAGGTTCTGATAAAGAACGTCGTGGATGAGCGTGCTTTTGCCCGAACCGCTGACACCCGTCACGCAGCAGAAAACGCCGAGGGGCAGGTCGACGCTTACATCTTGAAGATTGTGCTCGCGCGCGCCGTCGATCTTGAGCCATTTCTTGACCTCCCGACGGCGGGCGGGCAGCGGGATCGTCTTGCGGCCCGTCAGATAATCGGCCGTCAACGACGCCGCGCATTGCGCGAAGTCGGTCAGCGGACCGTCGTAGACCAGTTCGCCGCCTGCCTCGCCACGGCCGGGGCCGATGTCGATGAGATTGTCGGCGGCGCGGATGATGGCTTCCTCGTGTTCGACGACGAGCAGCGTGTTGCCCTTGTCGCGGAGGTCTTCCATCACACGGATGAGCCGGCCCACGTCGCGCGGGTGCAACCCGACGCTGGGTTCGTCTAGAACGAAGAGGGTATTGACCAGCGACGCGCCGAGGCAGGTCGTCAGGTTGACGCGTTCGATCTCGCCGCCGGAGAGCGTGCGCGTCGGGCGGTCGAGGTTCAGATAGCCGAGGCCGACGGCGATGAGATAGCGGATGCGCGTGGCGATCTCCTTGTGGAGCATCTCCGCGCTCGGGTCGTTGGCGGGCAGCGTGAGCGAGGCCATCACCTCGCCGAGACTGGCGACGGGGAGTTGCGCGAGTTGTGGCAGATTGTAGCCGGGCAGCGGCGTGAGGCGGTTGACGGTTTTGCCGGCCGGCAGCGACGCACCGGCGGGGACGAGACGGTAATTCAGCGTCGCCGGCTGGAAGCGTCCGCCGTCGCACTCGGGGCAAAGCGTGTATGCGCGGTAGCGGCTGAGCAGCACGCGGACGTGCATCTTGTATGTCTTGGATTCGAGCCACTCGAAATAACCCTTCACCCCGTACCAACCGCCGCCCTGGTAAAGTTCCTCCGCTTCCACCCGGCCACTGCCCTCGCCATAGATCACGAACTTCTGGTCCGCCGCCGGCAGGTCCTCGAACGGCTTGTGGATGTCGATCTCCTGCCGGTTGGACGCGCGCAGGAGGTCGCGCTGGCACTCGGCGGATTGCCCGCTCTGGAACGGCTTCACCACGCCGCGCGCGATGGAAAGTCGCTTGTCCGGCAGCGCGCGGTCGAGGTCGATGCCGATGGTGCGGCCGAACCCCCGGCATTTCGGGCACGCGCCGAGCGGATTATTGAAGGAGAACAACCCGGGCGTCGGCGGCTTGATGTCGAGGTCGCACCGCGCGCAATGCCAGCCCGTGGAAAACAGGGCATCCTCGCCGCCGTCCGGCTGCACGAAGCGGATGCGCCCCTTGCCAAAACGCAGCGCCGTCTCAATGGACTCCGTCAGCCGCGAGCGCGTCTCGGGCGAGATCGTCACGCGGTCCTGGATCACGTCCACGCGCAACGGCAGCCGCTTCAGGCCCGCCGGCGGTTCGTCGGTACGCAGCACCTTGCCGTCCACCCACACGCGCAGATATCCCTGCGCCTGGAGAAACGCGAAAAACTCCGCCGGGTCCGCACCCGCCGGGGCCGGCACGGCGAACGTCAACAGCAGCGCGTGCCCCGCGTGCCGGTCGAGAATCTGCTCGGCGATCCCGCGCGAACTATCCGGCCTGATCGGCCCGTGGCACGACGGACAGAACGCCTGCGCCACGCGGGGCATGAGGAGTTTCAGATAGTCGTTGATCTCGGTGATCGTGCCGACCGTCGAGCGCGTGCTCTTGACTTGGTTGGACTGCTCGATGGCGATGGCCGGCGGGATGCCCGTGATCCGGTCCACCTTGGGCTTGTCCATGCGGTCGAGGAACTGCCGCGTGTACGGGCTGAACGTCTCGACGTAGCGCCGCTGGCCCTCGGCGTAAATCGTGTCGAACGCGAGCGAACTTTTCCCGCTGCCGCTCGGCCCGGTGATGACGTTGAGCTTGCCCAACGGCAGGTCCAAGTCGATGCCCTTGAGGTTGTTTTGTCGGACTCCACGAATCTCCACCACCTCGGCTGCGGGAGGGTTCGGACGCGTGGCGGGCGGGACCTGAAAAGGCGCTTGGCGAGGGCTGACTTTCGACACCCGGCAACGTAGTCAGAACGCGCCAAAAAGGAAGCGGTTTCCGTGATTTTTCTTCCCGTTCGTGAAGACATTTTTGTCCCCGAAAAGGAAAGCCGCCCGGCTCCCGGCGGCGTCGTCTCCATCGACGCCTAGCCCGGAGGGGCGGCTTGGTTGGGAGTAGGCTCGCGCCTTTCCCAGTGAGCGGAAAAATTTCCGTCTTTAGTTGTTGCTGTGCGCGGCGGGCTTCTTGGCCGGCGCGTGACCGTTGGAGGCGCGGCCGTTGGCCTTGGCGGCCTTGGCTCCGGTCTTTTTCATGGACTCGGAAAGGTCCAGCACATCGCGGCGCATGATCTTTCCGCTCTTGAACTTCACCGTCGCACGCGGCGGGATGGCGAAGTTGCTGCCGGGGATGTTCGGGTTGCGTCCGACGCGGGCCTTGCTCAGACGCACCTGAAACACGCCGAAGTTCCGCAGTTCGACATCCTGGCCTTTGGCGAGCGCGGACGTGATGTGGTCGAGCGTCTTTTGGATCACATCGAACACCTGATGTTGGACGAGGCCGGTTTCGTTGCTGATTTTCACAACGAGGTCTCTTTTAGTTAGGTTGGGCATGGTATGGACTGACTGTGTTGTTGGATGGAGGAAGACGTCTGGCCGACCGGCCGTGACGACTTTCCCCAGACAGGGAGACCCCGTCGCTTGAAGGACGAACTACGCCGCTTAATTCCCCGGCATATTTTGACACTGACCCGGGAAAATGGACTGGCCTAAAGCAGACTAACCCCATCGGTTAAACGTTCAAAAGTTCGTATCCTGTAATACTATACGCCGGAAGATGGCACACCGGATGGTTTTTTCAACCGGAGGTTCGTCGCGGATTGTCTTGCCGGCCAGTAGGAAACAAATTTGCCCGTCAGGCGGGACGGTCGGGCCCGGATGGTTCCTCCAAGGGGCCGAACTCCTCCGGAGCCAGTTCCCTTGCCGTGCGAAAATGGGTTTTCGCCAGGCCTCGCAACGCCGCCGCCGAGCGCGTGGCGATCACCTGTCGCGCCGCGGCTTTTACCTGCGCCGACGCGCCGCGCGGCAGGACGATGCCCTGCGCGCGGCCGGCGGCTTCCAGCCAGTCGATGAAACGTTCGCGCGCGAGGATCGACGCGGCGGCCACGGCGGGGTCCGACTCGGCCTTGGTGCGTTGGTCGAGCTGGATTTTGCGG
Source organism: uncultured Verrucomicrobiota bacterium (assembly GCA_937873255.1). Classification (GTDB taxonomy): domain Bacteria; phylum Verrucomicrobiota; class Verrucomicrobiia; order Chthoniobacterales; family SZAS-18; genus CAHJWO01. Next base: position 15,988 of record CALMVM010000508.1, read on the forward strand.
CCTTTTTCCAAGAGTTGGCGCTTGATGATGTTCGGGTTGGCGAACTGGTCGCTGAGCGAACGCGGACAGTCGGGACGTTGTTCGAGGAGGTTTTCGATGATGCGCGCGTGGCCCCAGCCGAGCAGGTTGTTGACGTTGCGCATCTTTTGCTGGAGGGCGTTGTAGCGTTCCGGCCCGATGCAAACGACGCTGTGCGCCGCGCCGGGGGTGGTCTTGATGACGTGGGCGAGGTCGCGGATTTTTTTGTCGGAGGTGATGCGCTTGCTGTCCTGCACGCCGGCCTCGGCGAGCGCACGAGCGATGTCGCGGTCCACGTAGACGCCCGCGACGACCAGCGGGCCGAAGAAATCGCCCTTGCCGCTCTCGTCCACGCCGAAGTGTGGACTGTATCGTTCCGGGTGAAGTTCCTCCTCGTAGCCGAGAGTCGCCGCGCCGAGGATCTCCGGCTCCAGGCGGAATTTGACGAAATCCTCCGTTTCCTTGCCCTGTACGAGCACCTTCGGGCCTTTGATGTAGACGGCGAGGTTGAGCTTGCCCTTTTGCGCGGCGTAGAGGGTGTACGGTTTTTCGATGAAATCCCAGCCCCACTCGGGCAGGCAGGAACGCAGCTTGTCGGCTTGTGCGGGGGTCAACGCGGCAGTAAAGGAGTGGACAGGTGGCATCGGCAAGAAAAACGGGAACGCGGCTGCGGCTCAAAGAACCAGAAAACCGCGCGACGTTCCAGTCCGCGCTGATCGAATGGTTCCGCCAACACGGCCGCGACCTGCCCTGGCGGCGCACGCACGATCCGTACGCGGTGCTGGTGAGCGAGTTCATGCTCCAGCAAACGCAAGTGGCGACGGTGATCGATTATTACCACCGCTGGCTGGAGCGTTTCCCGACTGTGGAAGCGCTGGCGGCGGCCGACGAGGCGGACGTTTTGCGGATGTGGGAAGGGCTCGGGTACTACGCGCGGGCGAGGAACCTGCACGCCGCCGCGCGGCGGGTGCGCGACGAATACGGGGGGCGATTCCCGCGCGAACTCGAAAAAATCGCCGCCCTGCCCGGCGTCGGTCGGTACACGGCGGGTGCGGTGGCGTCGTTCGCATTCGATTTGTCCGCGCCCATCGTGGAGGCCAACACCGCCCGCGTGCTGGCGCGTTTGATCCACCTGCGCATCCCTATCGACACCGCTCCGGGCCAACGCGCCCTGTGGGCGGCGGCGGAGGAACTGACGCCCGCCGCCGAAGCACGCCTATATAATAGTGCGCTGATGGAACTCGGCGCGACCGTGTGCCGTTCCCGCGCGCCGCAGTGTCTGCTCTGTCCGGTGTTGCGCTATTGCGCCGCCGCGCCGCACGACCCGGAACGGTTGCCCATCAAAAAGGCGCGCAAGGCGACCATCGCGCTGACCGAAGATTGCGCGTGGATCGTCCACGAGGGCCGGCTGTTGCTTCAACAGGGCGTCGGCTCGCGCTGGAAGGGACTGTGGAAACTCCCGCCGCTCGCCGACCCGCTCGCCAACGGCGAGGAACCGCTGATGCAACTGGCTTATCCGTTCACGCACTATCAGGTGACGTTGCGCGTGTTCCCCGCCCCCGCCCCGCTCGTGCCCGGCGCGAATCAGGCGTGGTGCCCACTGGAAGGTCTGGAAACCGTCGCCATGGCCGCCCCGCACCGGCGGGCGGTGCGGCAACTCAACAAGTAAGTTCATCTTTGGATGCAGACTTGATCTCCATGCCCATTTTCGGCATGGTCGCCACATGACCGCCGTCGCCGAGAAGCTTCATTCCGAATTGCTGGCTCTCTCTGAAGAAGACCGTGAAGAGTTGGCGTAC
>CALMVM010000508.1:17814-18273 GCA_937873255.1 uncultured Verrucomicrobiota bacterium
CTTCCACATCGTCGGACGATGAAGATCAGGAGCTTCTTGAGGAACTGGCCCGCCGTGAAGCGGACATGCTCAGCGGCAAGAGCGTGCCAATCCCCGCCGAAGAAGTTTTCGCGCAAATTGATGCCCACCTCGCCGCCATGCGTCGATGAAGCCAGTCGCGTTCGATGCAGAAGCAACTGCCGAGTTTGATGAGGCGGTAAGGTATTACGAAGCGCGAACCGAAGGTGCGGGCGTGAGGCTGCGGTTCGAGGTCAAGCGGGCTTTGGACCGCATGGCTACCAACCCGCAGCATTATCCACGAGTCGGGCGCACCTCATACCGCAAGTGTCCGGTGCCGCCGTTCCGTTACGTTATCTTCTTCCTCGAACGGCCCGGCTACATCTGGATCGCCGCCGTGGCTCACGCCAGCCGCCGCCCCGGTTATTGGCGTGAGCGCAGGCCGCCCGGTTGACGTCACCC
>CALMVM010000509.1 GCA_937873255.1 uncultured Verrucomicrobiota bacterium
GCACCGCCGTCGCCAGCAAGGCCGCCGAAATCGACACCGCCGCCCAACGCATCCGCGCCAATGAACGCCGTTCCCGGCGATCCTGGCTGCGGCTTCCACGAATTTTATAGATTGGCATCCGTTCTCCCCGCCTTTCGGGTTCACACCAGACCACAAATCGACGGCTTTGGCAATCCCGGCCTTACGAACGGCGCGGTTTTTCAGGCGAGTTTGACGTTCTCGCGCGCCAGCGCGACCGCCAGTGCGCCGGCCAGATCACTGCGCACGGCCATCCAGTCCTCGTAATGGTCCGTCCACGCGCGCACCACAACGCTGGCACCCGCCCCGTTCAACGCCGTGATGAACACCGCCGGCTCCGGCCGCGCGTCCGCGCTGGGCTGGGCCTTGACGGTGGCGCGTAACAATTCCAGCACCGCGCCGTAATCCGCCCCGGCGGCCAGGTTGAGCGGGATTTCCACCGCGCGCGCACGGTCGGCGTAGGTCCAGTTGACGACCTGGTTGGAAATGAGGTTGCCGTTGGGCAGAATCACGTCCGAGCCGTCGCGAGTGCGCACGATGCTCGCGCGGATGCCGATGCGGCGCACCTCGCCGACCGCGTCGCCGATCTGGATCACGTCGCCGACCTTCACCGGCCGCTCGAAAAGCAGGATGATGCCCGAGACGAAATTGTTGATGATGTTTTGCAGTCCGAACCCCAGCCCGACCGAGAACGCCCCGGCCACGACGGTGAAATGCGTCAGCGGCACGCCCAACACCCCCAACGCCACCAGGAAGCCGACGATGAGGATGGCGTAATTGAGCATCGCCGAGATCGCGTACGGCAGCCCGGCCGAGAGCTGCACGCGTTCGTAGACCTCTTCCTCCAGGAAAAACCGCACCGCCCGTGAGACGAGGAACGACGCCCACACCGCCAGCCCGAAGGCCAGGATGCTGCCGGGCGTCACCCGCGCGGCTCCGAGCAACAGCGGATAGCCGAGCCCCCGGGCGGACGCGTCGTACAACGGAGCGAGGATTTGCAAGCGGTCGAGCGTGACCCCGGCCCACAGCGCCATGGCCGCGAACCGGAAAACCTTGTAGGTACGGTCCTGCACCAGCACGCGGTGCCGTTGGACGACGCGCGACGCCGCCGCCGGCCGCACGCGCAGCATGATGACGATGAGACCCTCGATCACCCGCAAAAGGGCGTAGAGCGCCACTGCCAGAGTCGCGCTGTAGAGCGTCGCATTGCCGAGGAGTGCCCCGAGGCGTCCGTAGCCGAGCACGGTCGCGCCGAGCGCGGCGGTAAGCAGGAGGATCGCCACGGCGTCGAGGGCAAAAATCCCCCGCCCCAGCGACGCGCCGCCCTGGGGATGGACGGCGCGTTGCAGGCGGGTCAGCCGCGCGAACACCGCGATGACGACGGCCAGTTCCACGCAGAAAATCCAGCGGTTGGTCGCCGGGAACGCTGCCGTCGCCAGCCGCAGGGCTTCCAGCGCGTAAAACCCCGCCAGCGAATACACCACCAGCCCCAGCCGCCGGTCGAGCAGCCGCCGCAAGATGATGATGACCGGTGCCACGGCGCTCACCCCGAAGATCACCCGGAACAACACCGGCGCGCCGGCGTACAGGTTACCCTTGAGCACGAAGGAAAGCACCAGCGCCGTCGCCACCGGCACCTGGAAGATTGGCGCGGCGCGCACGAGGTGCGGCTCGTCCTCGGTCCACTTCGCCACCCGCCGCCGCAGCCAGAACATCGCCGCGAGCACGACGGCGAAGATCGCCGCATGGAGCAGGTAATAATCCCAGTGCCGCCGGGCGAACTCGCGGAACTGGTCCCACTGCTCGCCGGCAGACTCGCGCCAGCGCACGAAGAAATCCGGCCGGGGTGCGCCGCTGGGGCTCCAGAGCGGTTCGCTGTCGGGAACGAGGAGGGTTTTCACCGCCTCGGAGTTGGCAGCCTGGGCCTTGGCGAGGCCGGCGGCGACGCGCGTGCCCACGTCGTTGAGCGTCGTCTGGAGGGAGAGCACGGCGGCGCGGCGCGCGGCGACGCGGCGGTGGGTCTCGAACGGCGCGTTGGGGTCGTTGGCGACCGAGTCCCGCGTCCCCTGCCAGAGCTTGAGGGTCTCGTCGGCCTCGATGCCTTCCTTTTCGAGCGCCGCGCCGCGTCCGCCGAGGGCGCGGATGTGTTCATCGAGGGTTTCTTGGAGGCGTTTCCAGGCGGCGAGGTTGTCGCGCAGGGCGTCGAGCGAGGTGGACGTGCCGGGCGCGGCGGCCTTGCTGGCCTGCGCGACGAGTTCGTCGGCGCGGATGGTCAGGTCGCGGAACGCCTCGCGGGCGGCGTCGGCGACCGTGTCCGGGACGTTGTCGGGCTCGATGCCGTTGAGGGCGGCGAGCTTGGTCTGGGCCTGCGGGGCGATTTCCGTGAGCGCGAGAGCCGGCGCGGGCGCGGGCGTCGGGGAAGCGGCGGGCGGCGCGGGCGTCGGCGCGGCCCCGGCCGTCAGGACCAGGGCAAGAGAAAAAATGGCCGGGAGGAGTGTAGCCTTCATGATCGGCGCATCTTTCCAGCAACCGCCTCGATCTTCAAAACACTTCCGGAGATTCACCGTCCCCGGGGAGGGAACAGGTAACGCAGCACCTCGTCCATCCGCGCCGCCCACGCGCCCTCGTCGTGGCCCGCGCCTTCGTAGTCCTTGTAAACGAGGTCCTGCCCCTCGACCCAGCCTTTGGCAACCAGATGGTCGCGCAGCACGCCCGCGCGTTCCCAGCCGGGTTCGGCCGTGCCGGTGTCCAGCCAGATCTTGAGCGGCGGCCTGCGTTTGATGTCGTCCACCAGCTTGTAGAGAATGCAGTCGTCCCACCACACCGACGGCGACATCACCGCCAGCCGCGTGAACACCCCCGGGAACCGCAACGCCAGCACCAGCGTCGCCAGTCCCCCGAGCGACGAACCGCCCAGGCCCGTGTATTCGCCCTCGCGGCGGGTGCGGTAGCGTTTGTCGATGAAGGGCTTGAGTTCCTCCACCAGGAAACGCCCGTACCGGCTCGCCAAGCCCTTGCTGCGGCCGGGGGTGCCGAAGATCTCGTAGCGTCCGCGCGTGGGAGTGTATTCGTGGATGCGGTCCTCCCCGGTGTTGGCGACGGCGACGACGATGACCGAGGCGATCTCGCCGGCGGTGATGAGCCGCTGGGCCGTTTCGTCGATGCCCCACTCCACGCCGGTGTAGGAGGTGGCAGCGTCGAAGACGTTCTGGCCATCCTGCATGTAAAGCACGGGATAGCGCAGCCGCGAACGCGAATACCCCGGCGGCAGGTACACGAGCACCTCGCGCCGGTTGCCCAGCAGCGCGGAAGGAAAGTCAGGGTGTCGGCGGATGTCGCCCGTCAAAGTGTGGCTGTCGTCGCTCATCGGGAACTCGGAACTCGGAACGCGGAACGCGGAACTCGGGATTCGGAGAACTGAAGGGGCATGGTGAACGGGGATTTGGCTTTTCCTGTTCGTCGTTCCGAGTTCCACGTTCCGAGTTCAGAGTTTTCTCTCATCCCGGCCAACCTATGCGCGATGCAGGCCCGATTGTCCATGAAAGGGGAGCTTGGATTTCGGGGCTTGTGAGAAAGCTGGGATTTCCCCATGTTCGCAGAAACGACGGTCCGTCCTTCCCTCGATGAACGAACACTACATCCGCTGGTACACCCCCCACCTCAGCCGCGAGTTCGAGATGCTCGTCTTCGGCGACGGCGCGGGGCTGCCGTTGATCCTGTTCCCGACCTCGTACGGGCGGTTCTACCAGAACAAGGAGTTCGGGCTGGTCGATTCGATCCGGTGGTTCGTGGACAACGGCAAGGTGACGGTTTATTGCCCCGACGCCATCGACACCGAGAGTTGGTATAATCGCGGCATCGCTCCCGCCGACCGCGTGAAGACGCACATGGCTTACGAGAACGTCATCGTCCAGGACGTATTCGACTACGCGCGGCGGCAGGGGAACTGTCATTACGTGGCCGTTGGCGGGGCGAGTTTCGGCGGCTACCACGCGGCGAACATCGCCTTCCGCAACCCCGGCTGGGTAAAACATCTGTTCAGCCTGAGCGGGGCGTTCGACATGGGCAGCTTCATGGGCGGGTATTACGACGACAATTTTTATTTCAACAACCCGCCCGACTACATGGCCCAGTGCAACGACCCGTGGAAGTACGGACACATGGGCATTTTCCTGGGCACGGGCGACTGGGACATCTGCCGGTCGGAGAACTTCCGCATGTCGGACATCTTGCACTCCAAAGGCATCAACCACTGGCTCGACGAACGCCGCTGGTGCGCGCACGACTGGTATTGGTGGCGCGAGATGTTGCCGACCTATCTCGGCCGCGTAGTCTAATTTATGAAAAAAGCAGGCATCCTCTTCGGGCAGGAAAACACGTTCCCGCCGGCCGTCATCGACCGCATCAACTCCATCGGCCATGGCGTCGTCCAGGCCGAGCCCGTGCGCATCGACAAGGTGCTCCAGGGCGAGCCGTGCGGCTACGACGTGATCATCGACCGCATCTCGCAGGACGTGCCGTTTTACCGGGGTTTCTTGAAGAACGCCGCGCTGACCGGCACCGCCGTCGTCAACAACCCGTTCTGGTGGAGCGCGGACGAGAAATTCTTCAACAACGCGCTCGCCACGAAGATCGGCGTCAGCGTGCCCAAGACCGTGCTGCTGCCCTCGCACCAACACCCGCCGGACACGAACAACGGTTCGTTCCGCAATCTCGCCTACCCGCTGGATTGGGAGGGCATTTTCAACTACGTCGGCTGGCCGGCGTACTTCAAGCCGTTCGCGGGCGGCGGCTGGAAGAACGTCTACAAACTGGAAAATCCGGACCAGTTCTTCCACGCGTACAACGAGACCGGGCAACTCGTGATGATGTTGCAGGAGGAGGTGAAGTTCGAGCAATACTACCGCTGCTACTGCATCGATCAGCGCCATGTGAGGATCATGCCGTACGAGCCGCGCAATCCGTTCCATTTGCGCTACGTGGCGAACTTCGAGACGCCCAAATCGCTCTGGGACCGCGTGCACGACGACGTGCTCAAGCTCAACCAGTACCTCGGCTATGACTTCAACACCGTGGAGTTCGCCGTGCGCGACGGCGAACCGCTCGCGATTGATTTCTGCAACCCCGCGCCCGACGCGGACATCAATTCCGTCGGCAAGGAAAACTTCGACTGGGTGGTCGAGGCCGCCGCGCAAATGGTCCTGCGCAAGGCGCGCGAGCACGTCCCCGGGCAAAACAACCTGAGTTGGGGCAAGTACGTGAAGACGGCGGCGACTGGTCAGCCTCTGGTATAAGAATTAGATGTTGCCATGAAAGCGGTTTTCTTGATCAGACCTGTTGTGATGGCAGCATTAGTAATCTGTTTGCCTCGTCAGGGGATTACTCAAGATGTGCAGCCAAAACAATCACCTGCTGTCTTCGACACCGTTTCACTTGATGCGTACCCGTCTCTCGACAGCTTGCGAGAGTTCAGCAAGCGCGACGAGGGCTACATAAAAATCATGGTTTATGGATCGGTCAGGCAGCAAGGAATCTACTACCTTCCGCCGCAGGCTGTAGTACGTGACGCCTTCCAGAGCGCGGCGGGCGTTATCGAGAAGCCGGTAGCGATGGCGTGCATCTTGCGCCCGATCGGCGGCGACAAAGCGGAGAGGATTGTATTCTCTCGGGGAATCAAATGGAAAGATTCGAATGTCCCTCTCAAAGAGGGAGACCGCGTCTATATCCTTCCGATATCATACAGTTACTGAGATCGAGACTTTCTCCTTCAAGCGCAATCATCTAGCCATGAGCGACAAACAACACGCCTTCACTCTCGGCATCGAGGAGGAGTTCCAGATCATCGACGCCGAAACGCGCGAGCTGCGTTCGTACGTCGAGCAAATCTTGGAAGACGAGCAGGGCCATATGACGCTCAAGGAAAACGTCAAGGCCGAGATGCACCAGTCCGTCATCGAGTTGGGCACGGACATCTGCGGCGATATCGAGGTGGCGCGCAATCAGGTCATCCGCCTGCGCAGCGACCTCGCCGCCCTTGCCGCCAAGCAAAATCTCAAAATCGCTTCCGCCGGCACCCACCCGTTTTCGCATTGGGACGACCAGCTCATTACCGAGGGCGAGCGTTACAAGACCATCGTGCAGGATTTGCAACAGGTGGCGCGGGCCAACCTGATCTTCGGTCTGCACGTCCACGTCGGCATCCCCGACCGCGTGTCGGGCATCCAGGTGATGAACCAGGCGCGCTACTTCCTGCCGCACCTCTTCGCGCTGTCGGCGAACTCGCCCTTCTGGCTCGGGCGGGATACAGGGTTCAAGGGCTACCGGCTGAAGGTGTTCGAGCGGTTCCCGCGCACGGGGATTCCCGATGCGTTCGAGAGCATCAGCGAGTACGACGATTACCTGAAACTCCTCGTCAAGACGACCTGCATCGACAACGCCAAGAAAATCTGGTGGGACATCCGGCTGCACCCGTTCTTCAACACGCTGGAATTCCGCGTGTGCGACGCCCAGACGCGCGTGGACGATACCCTTGCCCTCGCCGCGCTCATGCAGGCCATCGTTTGCAAGCTCTACAAGCTGCAACGCCAGAACCTGAGCTTCCGCGTCTACCGCCGCCGGCTCATCGACGAAAACCGCTGGCGCGCGTGCCGCTACGGGCTGGACGGCAACCTCATCGATTTCGGCCGCGAGAGCGAAATCCCGGAGCGCAACCTCCTGCACGAACTGCTTGAGTTCGTCGGCAAGGAACTGGAGGAACTCGGCAGCACTTGGGCGGTCGCGCACGTCGAGAAAATCCTCCGCGAGGGCAGCGGCGCGGACCGCCAGCTCGCCGCGTGGAAGCAGTCGGGCGAAAACCTCGGCGCGGTCGTGGATCACATCACGCGCGAGACGTACGAGAATCTCTTCGTCCAAGAGCCGCGCTCGCACACTCCCCCACCCGCGATGGCCCCGGCGGAAACGGACGACTAGCCGGTTCAACGAATCCGCCGCCCGGTGCCGGCATCCGCTTCCCTTAAATCACTTCGACCCACCCCGCCAACATGCCGTCCATCCAGAGGATCACCCCGTTCCTGTCGTTCGATCAGGAAGCCGAGGAAGCCGCGAAGTTTTACGTCGGCATTTTCCGCGATTCCCGGATTACCCGCGTCAGCCGTTCCGGCAAGGCTCTGGCGAACGCCCAGGGCCATTCGCCCGACAGAGTCCTGACGGTGGATTTCGAAATCGAGGGCCAGCCTTTCATCGCCCTGAACGGAGGACCGTCCGGCTTCAACCAGGCGGTTTCGTTCATGATCCAATGCGAGACGCAAACGGAGATCGACTACTATTGGGAACGGCTCACGAGCGAGGGAGGCAGTGAAGTCGCCTGCGGCTGGCTCAAGGATAAATATGGGCTGTCCTGGCAGGTGACTCCCACGGTGCTGATGGAGATGCTGAGCGATCCCGATCCCGCCGCGAAAGATCGCACGATGGAGGCGATGATGAAGATGGTGAAGCTCGACATCGCAGCCCTCCGTCGCGCCCACGCGGGCGAATCGTGAAGCCCGGAATTCCGTTGCGTTTCGCCGGGTTCTGAGCGTCTATCCCTGCTCTTTTTTCGAATCCGTCCCATGCCAGACCGTCTCGCCACCGACGCCACCGATCCCGAGCTTTTGCCGGGTGCCCGTAACGCCATCCGCGATTGCCTGCGGCTGCAACCCTCCGAGCGCATCACGATCATCACCGACGAGGCGACAAAGGAAATCGCCGCCGCGCTCCAGCGTGAGGTCGAGGAGGTCGGCTCCGAATGCGCGACCTTCGTGCTCGAACGTCATGCGCCCCGGCCGCTGGAGGAAATGCCGCGCGTCGTCCTCGACGACTTGGCGAAGTCGCAGGTGAGCATCTTCTGCGCGATCACGCAGACCGGCGAACTCGGCTCGCGCATCCAGATGACCACGGTCGTTAACGCGCACAAGATCCGCCACGGCCACATGGTCAACGTCAACCGCCAGATTATGCTGGAGGGCATGCGCGCGGATTTCGTGGCGGTGGACGCGCTCAGCCAGCGCGTCATCGAACGCGCCCGGCAGGCAAAGAAAGTCGTCTGCCGCACGGCGAGCGGGACGGAGTTCGAGGCGGACCTGTCACCCGACCTGCGCTGGGTGAAGACCAGCGGCATCATCTCGCCTGAGAAATGGGGCAACCTGCCCGGCGGCGAGATTTTCACCTCCCCGCACAACACCAACGGCGTCTTCGTGGTGGACGGCGTGGTGGGCGACTACCTTTGCCAGAAGTACGGCGACATCCAGGGGACTCCGCTGACCATCGAGGTCGAGCATAACCGCATCCGCGCGCTGCACTGCGAGAACGACGAGCTGCTCAACGAATTCCGCGCCTACACGAGCACGGACGAGAACAGCAACCGCGTCGGTGAATTCGCCATCGGCACGAACACCGCCTGCACGCACGTCATCGGGCACATCTTGCAGGACGAGAAGATTCCCGGCATCCACATCGCCTTCGGCCATCCCTACGCCGAGCACACCGGCCAGACGTGGCTGTCCACGACGCACATCGACTGCGTGGGGCGGGATTTCGACATCTGGTTCGACGGCGAACAGATCATGGGCAGGGGGAAGTTTTTGGTGTGATTTGAGGCCATGCCATGAAACTCTCCCCCGGCCGGCCGCCTGATTTGATGTTGCTGCTCGTCTGGCCGCTGCTCGTTATTGGCGGGATCAGCTTGGTGGCGAGTATTGGAATGCATCTTCTCAACTGGTTTGCGGGTGCGCGTTGATCCCGCTCTACCATTCTGATTGCCTGAACCCGCTAGGATCGTGTAGGTTCGCGCCATGCCAATGACCTTCGAGGAAGTCAAGCGTGGGGCTGCCGAGTTGTCAGAGGAGGATCGTTTGAAACTGAGCTTTTTCCTCAAGCACCTAGCGCGTGTCGACACAGACGAAAACAAGGCCGAGCTCTCCCGGCTCAACCGCCAGATCGACGAGGGGAACTACGTGACTCTAGAGCGGTTGCGTGAGATGAGCGCGGCGCTGGAAGCGGAAGGCCGGTAAGTGCCCCAGTCCGACATGGCGTACCCGGCAGGTTATCGACTCTTGGTTCCTCTGGAAGTATCACGCTACTATCTGGCTCTGCGCCCGGCAGAACGACGTAGGCTCGACGACCTTCTCGACTTCCTCGCTGGAAATCCGCACGCCTCTGGCGACTACCAAGAGCACGACAGGGATGGACGCGCTTTGGAAGTTATTCGCCGTGGCCATTTTCTCCTCACTTTTTGGTCGGACCATGCAGTGAAAGAAGTCCGCGTCGTTCGACTGGAGAAAAATTTGCCTACCTAGCCTCAGGTTCCATGCACCCCGAACTCCGCGCCCGCTTCAACGCCGCCTTCACCCCGGAGGGTTACGCCTCGCTGCGGCGTTGCGCGAATCATACCCAGAAGTGGCCGACGGATTTCCGCGTCTCGGAAACGCCGATTTTCATGACGCGCGAGTTCGCGGAGGAAGTCACGCGCGCGGGCTGGGACATCGTCAACCAACTCCGCACGCCCGCCTTCGCCGAGCACGCGCGCACCGCGATCCCGCCGGGCCTGGAAGTGCCGGGCGAAACGCCGCATCCGCTGTTCATGCAAGTGGATTTCGGCATCTGCGAAGACCCGGAACATCCCGGCAGGTTCACCCCGCGCCTGATCGAGTTGCAGGGGTTCCCGAGCCTGTACACCTTCCAGCCCTTTTTGCTGCGATGCATGCGCGATGCGTTCCCGGCGATCCCGGCGGATTGGCGTCCGTTTTTTTCCGGGTTGAATGAAGACGCGTACAACGACCTGTTGCGCCGCGTGATCCTCGGCGGCCACGCGCCGGAAAACGTCATCCTCCTGGAGATCGACCCCGAAAAACAGAAGACCCGCATCGACTTCGCCTGCACCGAGACGCTGCTCGGCGTGCGGCCGGTCAACATCACCGAGGTCGTGCGGCGCGGACGCGAGTTGTTCTACCCGCGCGACGGCCGCGAGGTGCCGGTGCGGCGCATCTACAACCGCCTGATTTTCGACGAATTCCTGCGCCGTCCCGACCTCGATGGAAAACTCTCGTACCGTTTGCAGGACGAGGTGGACGTGGAATGGGCCGGGCATCCGAACTGGTATTTCCGCATCAGCAAACATTCCTTGCCCTTCCTGAAAACCGCGCACGCCTCACCGGCGTTCTTCGCGGACGAGTTTCCTCCCGACGAGGTCTTGGAGGATTACGTGCTCAAGCCGCTGTATTCCTTCGCCGGCCTCGGCGTGGACGTGGAGCCGACGCGCGAAAAGCTGCGCGCCCTCAACGATCCGCACGCGTGGATTCTGCAAAAGAAAGTGACTTACGCGGAGTTCGTGCCGACGACGGATGGACCGCGTTCCAAGGCGGAAATCCGCCTGATGTTCCTCTGGCCGCCGGGCGGCGAGCCCGTGCTGGCGAACAACCTCGTGCGCATGAGCCAGGGCAAGATGATGGGCGTCGATTTCAACAAGGAAAAGACGTGGGTCGGTTCCAGCATCGCGCTGTTGCCGCCATGAATTAGCCACAAAAGGCACAAAAACACAAAAGGAAGAAGGAGAAGGCGGGCGACACTCTTCCCACTTTTTGTGTCTTCTGCGCTCTTTGTAGCTAATTCTCTTCGTGTAGATGCGTCAGTGCGAACGTCGCGCAGTACGTCGTGAGCAAAAACAAAAACGCCACGCTCACGAACGCCACCACCCCCAACTGCCCGCCGTTTTCCTCGACCAGTTTCACCGTGCCGCGCGCGAGCGCCTTGGGGTCGCGCACCACGTCCCAACTGTTCCACCGCAAAAATCTTCCCGCGTAAACCCCCGCCGCACCCAGGCCCAGCATCACCACCACGAACACCCAGCTCGTCCACCGCCCGAGATGCACCCGGACGACCTCCTGCATCAGGTACAACGACAGGTAACCCAGACACAGCCCCGTCCACGCGAACGACGCGATGGTCAACAAATCGAACCACAACGGCACCGGCGGCTGGTGTTGGAGATGCACGAAATCGGTGACGATGTAAGGCGCGTTGGGAAAAAAGAAGAACCACGCCAGCGCGCACACCGCAAAAAGAAAATTCGGCCGCCGCCCGCGTAGGTGGATGCGGTATGTGACGAACGCGCACACCATCGGAATCCACGCCAGCGCCAGATTCCAGATCAGGAAATGGTACGTGTCCCGACCCAGGTAATACGAACGCGCGGCGACCATGCTCAGATCGGCGGCGCTCGCAAACACCAGCGCGGCGAGCGTCAGCACCGCGCGACCCCGGCCGATCCGGCGGTTCCTCGGGCGCGAAACGACGATGGCGGCGGGCGGGGGCAGAGATTCAGCGGCGGGCATGTTCGGTGGATGCGGACGGTCGACGGGAGAATTTTAGGCCGGATTTTTCGGCAATCCAGTTTCCTGTGCAACTCCGTCGGGATGAACCGTTCCATTGCCATGACGCCCGGACCGCGCAAGCCACAGGGTTTGAAATCCCGTTGAAGGAAGATTCTTTCTTGCTACGATCTCCACGTCCGTGTCGTTCAAAACCCTACAAGTCATGAAAAAATTCCTACTCTGCACCCTCCTCGCCTGCACGCTCGTCGCGGCCTCGGCCTCGGCTGGCACCTTCAAAATCCCCAACGATGACTTCGGCATCGCCAGCGTGGATATCCCTGACAAATGGAAGCCCGAAGCCATCGATAAGGGATTCTAGTTTAACATTACCGACAGCTAAATTTTCATGTCCGTCTAAGCCGTCGGCAGCGACAAGGGTCTCGACTCGGCCATCGACGAAACCCTCAAAATGCTCAAGGACAGCAAGGTGACGGTTGATGCCTCCACCATGAAAAAGCAGTCCTTCAAGGTCAACGGCCTCGATGCGACCGAAGTGATTTACAAAGGCAAAATGGACGACGAGGACCAAGTCGTCTCCATGGTCTTCATTCCGGTCAAGGACAAGATGCTGGTCCTGACCTACTGGGCGACCGCGTCCAAGGAAAAGGCCCACACGGACGAGATCGGCAAGATCGCCAACAGCATCAAGGCACTCTGAGTTCTCGCCGGTTCTTGCCGGCGACGGCTTTCATTGAAAAGGACGGTCCGGACATCCGGACCGTCCTTTTCTGCGTCCTTGGGAGGCACCGCTTCTCAGAACGGAAACAGGTCGTCCTGCACGGCTGCCGGCTTTTCCCCGGCCGCCTTGCCCTCCGTCGCGGCGACCCCGGCGCGTTTCGCTTCGGCGCGCACCTCGGCCAGCATCGAGCGGAATTCGCACCACTCCAGCGCCGTGATCAACTCATCGTAGCGCGGAGCGATGACCAGATCATCCAGCGGCACGGGCACGGGCAGATCGTGGTCCAAGCGCACCATCTCGCGGTTTTGCGTAATCTGTTCGCGGGCCTCGGCGATCTTGGCACGCAGTTTCTCGTTTTTGATCGCGTCCACGTCGGCGAGCAGGTCCTTCAACGACCCGGCGGTCTGGATGAGCGTCGTGGCGGTCTTCGGCCCGACGCCGGGGACGCCGGGGATGTTGTCGCTCGCGTCGCCGCTGAGTGCCAGCACGTCGAGGATGCACGGCGGCGGCACGCCCCATTTCTTGGAAATCTGCTCCGGCCCGAGCAGGGTGAAGAAAATCTCCGGCGAGGGCAGGTCGGCCTTGGCGGTCGAGTAGACGAGGATGTCGTCCTCCACGAGGGAAAGGAGGTCCTTGTCGTTGGTCGCCAGGATGACTTCCATCCCCCGGCCATGCGCCGTGCAGCAGTACGACGCCATGAGGTCATCGGCTTCCGTGTCCGGCAGCGAGACGCCGTGCAAACCCAGCTTGGGCACGAGGTCGCGGATGAAAGGGATCTGCGGCACCATCTCGGACGGCATGTCGGAGCGGTGCTGCTTGTAGCCGGGCTGGAGTTCGGTGCGGCGGGCGGGCAATCCCTGGTCCCAACACACGGCGGCGAGGTCGGGCTTGAGGTCCTTCAACATGCGCCGCACGGTCTTGGCGAAGCCGAAAATCGCGTTGGTCGGCTCGCCGGCCGAGTTGGTCAATCCCCGGATGGCGTGGAACGAGCGGTAGGCGTAGTAGCTGCCGTCGATGAGGAGGAGTTTTTGGGGCATGGCAGCGGGAAAATGGGCAACGTGCGGGGCGGCGCGTTTGGTTGCAACGCACCGCCGGATAGGATAACAGTCTCCATCATGGCCGACAATCACTTCGAGTCCGGTGGAGAGGAGAGGGTTTGGGACGAGTACGATTGGGAACGTTTTCTCCAGCAGCAGGACCGCAAAACGGAGAAATACATGGAACTCCTGGAGAAGTACATCGACGACCCCAACCGCGATCAGATCATCGCCCGCGAGATGGGCTGGCACCATCTGCTCGACGAAAACGGCAAGGATTGGAGCGCCAACCTGGACACCCTTTTCTCCCACCGTCCCGGCGAGAATCTCAGCAAGGAGGACGAGGACGACGAAGACGAGGAGGACGACTTCGAGGAAGACGAGGATGAGGACGAGGAATTCGAGGACGAGGACAACGACGAGGCCACGGAAGAGGAGGAAGACGAACCCGAGGACCGCTACAGCCAGCACCCGCTCTATCAGGCCGCCAACGCCCTGGCCGTGCACGTGGACGGGCTTTTCCACGACCAAGACGCCGCCGCGCAGCGCCCGGCCGTCGTCCGCCTGACCACCAGCGCCACCCTCGCCAACGTCAAGCTCGCCGCCGCCCTGACCGACGACGACGTGGACGAGATCGGCATGACCATCGCGTACCTCAAGCGCGCGCTCAAGGCGATCACCAACGCCCTCGACGCCGCCACCCAGTGCGAGAACGAAAACCTGCTCAACGGCCCGCAGGGCCAGGAGGTGCGCGGGCGCATCTTCCACGTCCGCGACGGGATCGTCTCGCTCATGGGCCACTACCGCAACGAGTGGCGACGACGCTACGGGCAGGGGCATTGAATCCCCCTCACCCCAGCCGGTAGGGGGTGCGGATGCGATTATTCTGGCAGGCCGACCCGGTTTTTTTCACTTTCATTGAATGGACCAAGGGACGGCACCGTCAGACTCATCCAAAGGCGGCAGTGAACCATCGCCGTCCCCGGCCTCCCCGGAGGGGTCGGACGACATGGCGCTGGTTCGACGCTGCCAGGCGGGCGACGACCGGGCGTTCGACGAACTGGTCGCCAAATACCGTACCCGGGTCTACGCCATGATTTACCACCTCGTCCATAATGAGCAGGACGCCTGGGACCTCGCCCAGGACGGCTTCCTCAAGGCGTGGAAATCGCTCGATAAGTTCCGGTTCCAGTCGAGTTTTTACACCTGGCTGTACCGGATCATGACCAACGTGTCCATCGATTGGCTGCGTCGGAAACAGATCCAGGGCGCGCAGGAATTCGACGACAGCGTCGGCCTGCACGAGATTGAACCCGGCAGCGACCTCGCGCCCAAAAGCGAGCCGCACCCGATCACGAAACTGGAACGCGGCGAGGTGCGCCAGCGCATCGACGCCGCCATCGCCAAATTGTCTCCCGAGCACCGGACCGTCATCCTGCTCAAGGAGATGGAAGACCTTCAATACCACGAGATCGCCGAGACGGTCGGGTGCTCCATCGGTACGGTGATGAGCCGTCTCTTCTACGCCCGCAAGAAACTCCAAACCCTCCTGAAAGACGTTTATGAAAACCTTTGAAGAACGCTACACCGCGTGGATCGACGGGCAGCTCGCGGGCGACGCCCTCGCTTCTTTCGAACAGGAACTCGCCCGCCGTGCCGAGGCCGGCGACGCCGAAGGTGCCGAGGCCGACAAGGCCAACGCGCTGCAACTTCGCGCCCTGCTCAAGGAGCATCTCCAGGCCCCGGCGCTGACGAACGACGAGTTTTTCAACCACCAGATGCGCGAGCGCATCGACGCGGAGATTGACCGGGCAGCCCGCCGGCGCGAGTCCACGGCCCGGCCGGCGTGGAAGTTCCCGGCGTTCGCGTGGCCCTTTGCCCGGCTGGTGGGCGCGGGCGCGGCGTGTTTGTTCGTGGCGGGGGCGCTTTATTACGGGATGATGCCGCCGCACGGGCCAAATGCCGAAAAGGGCGTGGCACATGTGACCCCGCCTCCAGGGCAACCCGATGGGGTTGCCGTATCGACGCCCGCCCCTCAGCCGCAGGCCCCCGCCGGCGAGCAGCCGAAAAACGACCAGCTTGCCTTTCTGGGACCGACGCCCGCACCAGTTGATCTCAACAGCGCCGATGAGATTCACGTCGCGCCATCCAACCCCGGCAGCACGACTGCGGCGACGCCGCTACGTTACGACAAGGCCAACGTCCTCTGGGTTAGTGGCCTGCCTTATCTGCCCAATGTTTCCGCCGTGAACCCCACCACCCCGGCCCCCGCGCCTTCGCCGGCTCCGAGCCTCGTGCCCTGAGGCGGTGCAGTCCCAATCTTTTGCCATGAAC
>CALMVM010000510.1:0-7722 GCA_937873255.1 uncultured Verrucomicrobiota bacterium
CCGCCGCGAACGTCCCCACCCACACCCCCGTCACGCTCGCCACGACGAACGCCACCGCCCCCAGCGTCAACGAGACGGGCATCGTTTGCCGCAGGATTTCGGCGACGGAGCGGTTCAGGTATTGCGTGGAAATGCGCAGGTCGCCGTGCAGCAAATCCCCCAGGTAAGACCCGTACTGCTGCAACAGCGAACCCGCCCCGCCGAGGGTGTTCCGCCCGCCTTCGCCGAGACCGAGGCGAGCGGCGAAAGATTCGACCCACGCGCGGCCTTCGCGGCCGTCGAGGTGGTATGGAGCGCGGGAAGACGGACGATGATCGTTGAACCCGAAAAACGAAAGTCAAAATCCGCGCCGACCGCACAACCGTTCATCTCGCCTCATCCTCCGGACTTTTGCATTTTGCATTTTGCCTTTTGCCTTTAAGCTGCCCCGCCTTATGAATACCCCGCCGCCCGTTCCCAACAATCCGCCCGCCGACAACACCGTCCTCCAGAAGATCAATTCGGAGAAGGCTCAAATTAGTTACGCCAATTTCTGCCGGGGCACGCTGACGCCCGAGGAAGTGATCCTCGACCTCGGCTTCAACACGAACGCCTTTGGCGTCAAGGTGCTCGACGAGGATCTTCTCATCACCAACCGCGTCGTGATGAGCGTGCCGACCGCCAAGCGGCTCCTGATGCTGCTGGGCGACATGGTGCGCCAGCACGAGAACAACTTCGGCGAGGTGGACGTGGATTTCCGCCGCCGCCTCAAGAACCAGCCGCCGCCCAGCCCGACGGTGGGTTGATCTCCCGTTTGCCAACAACGAAAAAGGCAGGCGAGCATCACGCTCCGCCTGCCCTTGACATTCACTCCGGCGAGGGTCCGGTCAGAAGCTGATGATGATGCCGCCCGGGCTGTCGTAGTAGCTACCGCCCTCATACCAATAGCGGCGGCCATGGTAGCGACGGTAGTAACCACGGTGACGATGTCGGCGGTATCCGCGCCCGTCATACCGACCACGGTCGCGGCCACCCTGGTATTCATGGCGATCCCGTCCGCGACGATCGTCGCGGTCACGCGCCTGCGCGGAGGGCGCGGCGAACATGCCGAGCAAAAGCAGAAGCGGCAAAACCAGGATGAGCAACCTGCCTGTCATGGATTTCTTGAGGGAATTTGTAGTCATGTTAGTACAAAGCCAATTTGTTGTGAATCCGGCTCGACTAGTATACGCTAGCCGGGTGTCGCTCGGCCTTCAATTTCGGATCAGGCCGCCAGCGCCCGCGCCGTCACCTCGCCGGTGCGCGCCATGTCGGCGCCGGTGTGGGCGGTGGAGATGAATCCCGCCTCGAACTGCGACGGCGCGAAGTACACCCCGCCGTCGAGGCACGCGTGGAAAAACCGCGCGAACGCCTGCCGGTCGCTGCGTTGCGCGGTCGCCAGGTCGTACACCTCGCCGTCCGTGAAAAACAGGCAGAACATCGACCCGATGCGGTGGAGCGAATATCGTTTTCCCACCTTCTTCAGGGTCGCCCGCACGGCGTCCTCGAACGCCGCGCCGATTTCCTCCAGCCGCGCCCACGCGTTCGTGCGTGCGAGTTCGCGCAACTGCGCCAGTCCCGCCGCCATGGCGAGGGGGTTGCCCGACAATGTACCAGCCTGGTAGACGGGGCCGTCCGGCGAGAGTTGGTCCATGATTTCCGCCCTCCCGCCGAACGCGCCGACGGGCAGCCCGCCGCCAATCACCTTGCCCAGCGCGGTCAGGTCCGGCGTGATGCCGTAGATTTCCTGCGCGCCGCCGCGCGCGACGCGGAAACCGGTCATCACCTCATCGAAGATCAGCAGCGCGCCGTGCTGCGTGCAGAGTTCGCGCAACGTTTCCAGGAAACCCGGCCGCGCGAAGTACAATCCGGCGTTGGCCGGGATCGGCTCCAGAATGACGGCCGCGATCTGCGCGCCCTCCCTGGCGAACGCCGCGCGCACCGCCGCCTCGTCGTTGAAGGGCAGCGTGAGCGTCAGCTCCGCCAACGCCGCCGGCACGCCCGCGCTGTCGGGCCGACCGTGGGTCAGCGCGCCGCTGCCGGCCTTGACCAACAGCGCATCGACGTGCCCGTGGTAGCAGCCCTCGAATTTGATGATCCGGTCGCGCCCGGTGAAACCACGCGCCAGCCGCACGCAGCTCATCGTCGCTTCCGTGCCGCTGTTGACCAGCCGCACCTTTTTGATCGACGGCACCCATTCGCAAATCGTGCGGGCCATCTCGACCTCGTCGGGGTTGGGGATGCCGAAGGAGAGGCCCCGCCCCGCCGCCGCGCGCACCGCCTCGACGACGACACTCGGCGCGTGCCCGAGGATCGCCGGTCCCCACGTGCCGACGAAGTCGACATATTCGCGCCCGTCCGAGTCGTAGATGTGTGCCGCCTCCGCGCGCGTGACGAAGAAGGGCTCTCCGCCCACGCCGCGAAACGCGCGCACGGGCGAGTTGACCCCGCCGGGGATGAACCGTTTCGCGCGGGCAAATAATTCGGCGGACTGCGGGCGGAGTGTGGGATCGGGTGTCGTCACAGAAATTTAAGCGTTCGGTCGGGAACGGAGATGCCGGATGATTGCCCGATTATACGCTTGGGCGTAATCGACCGCCTCCGAAACATGCGGATCAGTACAACCCATCGGCAGGCTACGGTCCCGTGGCAAATGCTCGACCAAATGATGGTCTCCGGGCGTGACGCCGACTTCGGACGCACCTCTCCCGCCAGCGAGATAGATTTTCATGTGGTCGGAAGCGATGTCGCGTCGCGCCTCTCGTTCCGCCGCCTGCGGCGAGTAGCGGCCGACGAACGGCGTCGAAGCACAAGATGCGCACAAAGTAGCCAGCAGGATCGCCAAGTGTTTCATGTAATTTACCTATGGCACCCGCTCGCCGCGCGCGGCTTCCAATAGCTTGTACCAAGTCACGCGACTCAGTTCGACCGCGTCGGCCTTCGTCAAGTCGCGGATGCGAGCCTCGTTCGCGCTGCCCACGATGGGGATGATCCCCGCCGGATGCTTGAGCAACCACGCCAGCGCGACGCTCGTGCGGTCCGTGCCGTATTCGGTCGCCGTTTCGTCCAGCGCCGCGAGCAATTTCTTGCGCGGTTCGCCGTCGGCTTCCGCACCGGTTGCCAGCTTGCCGCGATCCAGCGGACTCCACGCCAGCGGGGTGATGCCGTGTTCGAGACATTGGTCGAGCGTGCCGTCCGTGAAACAATCCAGCCGCCCGAGATGGATCTCCACCTGGTTGACCTGAAGCGGGAGGGACAACGCCTTTTGCACAGTCGTCAGCAGCGTCGGACGGAAATTGCTCACGCCGAATTCCCGCACCTTGCCCGCGTCGCGCAGTTCCGTGAACGCCCGAGCGATTTCCTCCGGATTCGCCAGGTAGTCGGGCCGATGGAGCTGGAGAAGGTCGATGGTCTCAATGCCGAGGCGCGCCAACGAGCCCTCCACCGAGCGAATGATATGCTCGTACGAAAAATCGTACCGCGCGGGGTCGCCGGGGTTCGGCTGATCGGCGAACCAGATGCCGCACTTCGTGGCGATGACCATTTGTTCGCGCCAGCCGGGATGCAGCTTCAGCGCGCGGCCGAAGATCGTCTCGCAGGTCGTGTCGCCGTAAATATTGGCGTGGTCGAAGAAATTGTAGCCGGCGTCGAAGGCGGCTTCGACGAGGCGGATGCCGTTGCGGATGGCATCCTCGTGGAGGTCGGCGCGTTTCCACACGCCCCCGCTGATGCGCATGCAGCCGTAGGCGAGGCGGGTGACTTGGAATTCGGTGCGGCCGAGACGTTGGGTTTTCATGAGGCGGAAACGCGGAATGCCAGATAAAGTCCATTCCGTGCAATCCGCAACCGGCGATCCGCCTTCCTTTGCATGAAACCGGCCTTCCTCGTTTCGCTGACGCTCTGCGCGGCAGCCGTGCTGTTCGCGCAGCCGCCCGCCGCGACGCCGGAACTCGGCGTGGGCGCACGCTTGCACGGACGGGCCGTGTTGCCCGCCGACAATCCGTGGAATCAGGACATCTCCCGCGCCCCGGTGGACCCGGATTCCGCCACGCTCATCGCCAGCATCGGGGCGGATAAAGGGCTCCACCCGGACTTCGGTACGACGTGTCGCGGCGCGCCCCTCGGCATCCCGTACGTGGTGATCGACTCGGCCACGACGCCGGATGCGGCAGTGACTTTTCAGTACAACGAAGAGAGTGACCCGGGGCCGTATCCCCTCCCGCCGGACGCGCCGGTGGAAGGTGGCGCGCAGGCGGGCGGCGACCGGCACGTCATCGTGGTGGATCGCGCGAAGTGGCGGCTCTACGAATTGTTCGACGTGCATCCCGACCCCGGCGGCAAAAGCTGGCGGGCGGGTTCCGGCGCGGTGTTCGACCTCGGCTCCAACGCGTTGCGCCCCGCCGGCTGGACCTCCGCCGACGCCGCCGGGCTGCCGATCTTTCCCGGCTTGGTGCGTTACGAAGAAGCGGTGGAAATCGGTGTGATCCGGCACGCGCTGCGGTTCACGTGTGCGCGAACGCGGCGGGCGTACGTCGCACCGGCGCGACATTCCGCCAGCGAGAACTCCAACCCGCGCCTGCCGCCGATGGCGATGCGCGTGCGGCTGCGGGCGGATTTCGATGTTTCGGGGTTCCCGCCGGCCGCGCGGACGATCCTGACAGCATTGAAAACCTACGGCATGATCCTCGCCGACAACGGTTCGGACTGGTACATCAGCGGGTCGCCCGACGCGCGCTGGGACGACGATGCGCTCGGGACCTTGCGGCGGGTGAAGGGCAGCGATTTCGAGGTCGTGAAGATGGGTCCCGTCGTCACAAGGTAGAGTTGTCCCGAAGAGATGCCGCTGCTTCGTGATGATTTAGCCGTGCGCGTAATCCTCACTTCTTCTCTGTCATCCAGAGGCGAGTGCCAAGAGCCCCAGGACCACCCCCCAGGGGAATAGCATTACAAGCACTAGCACCCAGACCCCACTGGTTGCCCTTTTGCTCTGGTCAACCGCCGCCGGCACGCGTGTACGTTGCGGCGAGGTCCTTCGGCTCGTTGCACTCACCTCTGGATGACAGACAAAAAAGTGAGCCCGTGAACGAGTTGGTACGGCTCAAAAGTTACGAAAAGCAGTGTATTATCGAACGTACTTCGCCTCGAACTCCCGCCGCATCCGCGCGTAATCGGGATCGGCCGCGACCTCTTCCCACTTCTTTTTGAAAATCGCGGCGGCTTCTACTTTGTCAGGATCGGGTCGGTCGGTGCGGGGAAGTTCGGCCCGGCCGTGCGCTCCGCTCTGGCCTCTCTTGTCGGCGGGCACGGGACCGGCGTATTTTTTGCCGCCGGCGTGGTTGGCGTAACGCCGCGCGCGGGTGTAGCCCATCTGCAAAAATTTGCGTGCCATGTCCATGCCGACGAAATCGCCCTTCATTTTGTATTCCTCGTACAAACCGAAACTCTCCTCCGCCGATGTTCGCGCCACGTCGGGCGTGCGGAATTTCCAATGCGGCAGGATTTCACCCTTGTACGGCTGCACCAGCAAAACGCCCTGCTCGCCCTTGCCGACCCGATACAGTTCCGGGTTTCTGTGCAGGTCGAGCGTTTTGTAGTCGAGCGAATAGTCGAACTTCTTCACGCCGCCGGGCCGCGCTCCGCCAATTCCTTCAGTGCGCCGATGGTCCGGGTGACTTCCTCGTGCGTATTGTAGTGCGCGAACCCGATGCGGACCAACCCGCCGCGATCCTTCAGCCCGAGCCGGTCGATCACATCGACCGCGTAAAAATGCCCGTCCCATACGAAGATGCCCTGCGCGCCGAGTTGCGCGGCCAAGGCAGAGGCATTCCAACCCTCCAGCGTCACACCGAACGTCGGCGTGCGTTCCCCCGCCCGCGCGGGGTCGGTCAGGCCGTGGATCGTCAGGTCGGGCACGGCGCGCGCCTGTTCGAGAAAGGCACGGACCAACCCAAGTTCGTATTCATGGATGCGCTCCATGCCGCCGACGCTTTCGAGGTAGGCCAGCGCCGCGCGCAAACCCGAGATGCTCTCGAAACTCTGCGTGCCCGTTTCCCATTTGCCCGGCGGCTTGGCGTACGACGGACGAACCTTGTACGCTTCCAGGCGGTCAAGGTGTTCGTACTTACCGTAGAGGATGCCCAAGTGCGGGCCGCAGAATTTGTACGCCGAGCAACCGAGGAAATCACAGTCGAGCGCGCGCACGTCCACGGGGTTGTGCGGCGTGTGGTGAACGGCGTCGATGAACACGGTCGCGCCCGGCGATTTTGCGCGCACGCGCCGGATTGCGCCGGCCACATCGGGGATCGTGCCAACGGCGTTGGACGCGTGCGTGAAGGCAATGTGCCGCGTGCGGTCAGTCAACAGCGCATCGAGGCCTTCCAGACGCAGCGTGCAATCCTCCGTGCGGAATTCCCACGTCCGCACGGTCGCGCCGGCGTCGCGCGCGGCGAGGGTCCAGGGGGTGATGTTCGCGTCGTGATCGAGCGACGTGACGATGATCTCGTCGCCTGCCCTCCACGTTCGCGCGAGCGCGCGGCTGAGCGCGAACCAGAGGCTCGTGCTGTTTTGCCCGAAGACGATTTCCTCCGAGCGCGCGGCGTTGAGGAACCGCGCCGTTTCCGCCCGCGCCGAAGCGACGGCCGCGTCCGTGCGCTGGCTGGTGATGAACGATCCGCCGGTGTTGGCATTATCGCGGCTCAGGTAGGCGGACATCGCCTCCATCACGCTGAGCGGGACCTGCGTGCCGCCGGGTCCGTCGAGGAAGACGGCGTCGCGGCCATCCACCTGTTGACCGAGCGAAGGGAAAAGCGCGCGCAGCTCTCCGTGCGGGACGGAGAGTGCGCCGGCGAGAGCCGGGGAAGTCATCGACGGGTCGGTAAAATTACGCCGTGATGACGAACACGTCGCGCGTGCCTTGGGTGTCGCCCGTGGGGGCGACGGCGCTGGCGTAATGATAGAGCGTGCGGTCGTTGACCATCACGAACTCACCGGGCACGAGCACCTTGTCGAAAATCGGCGGCTGGTCCTTTTCGCGGTAGAGATGCGTCTCGCCGCCGCTGATCCCGTCGCGCTTGATGCAAAAGATGCCCACGAAATCGAATCCGTCCTTATGGATGCCCTCGGGGGCGGGCTCGCCCTGTTCGTCCTTGCTGGCGACGACGCGGATCTGGTGGATGCCCATCTCCGTGACCATGGGATCGATCTTCGAGAAATCGATGAATGACGCGACGAGCGTCTGGAACTCGGGGGTCTCGGTCAAGGAGTCCTCTAGTTCGGGGAAGTCTCGCTTGATGCCGCCGGCGAGTTGGTTGACGGCGCTGCTCTGGATAAAATACTTGTGCTCCAACCGCTGGAGATTGTCCGGCGTGCCCGTGAAGCGCGAGAAACGGCGGCGGCGGAAGGTGCCCTTGATGTACGGATCGACAGGCAGATTCTCGAAGTACGGGTCGAACCGCTCCGGATGAAGCGCCGATAGCATCTGGAGCTTGTAATCGAAGGCGGCCGAGGTGGGGGTGCTGGTTGGCATGGAAGAGAATACGCGGGAGAAACGAGCTTTCAAGCGCCAGGCATTTGCCCCCAAGACGGGGGTCGGCGCTAGCGCGTCGCGTCGAGCGGATGATCGATCCAGAATGCCCCCCCCCCCCCCAGGCCGGAGGGGGTTCCCCCCGCGGGGGGGGGATTTACGGGCCGGGTGGGACCACGCGG
>CALMVM010000510.1:7732-10849 GCA_937873255.1 uncultured Verrucomicrobiota bacterium
GCTTTCAGCGCGCCGGGAGAGGAATTGACGCGCAGGTTGCTCCAACTCTCGTTTTTGTTTTGCCAGCGTTCGTGCCAGAAGACGGCTGCCTTGACGCGCGGGTACTTGCCGCCCGCCATCCCGGCGAACGCATCGCGGATGAACTCCGACTTGTCGCCGCTGTCTGGGAACTCGCCCGCGCCCCATTCCGCGAGGATCACGGGCTTTTCGGGGTCGAGCGCGCACAGGTTTTTGTAAGCCTTGTCCATCGACTCGCGCCAGGTGTCCCATTCGTCCTTGCCCGGGGTGATCTGGCCGTAAACGCTCATCCCCAGCCAATCGACATACTCCGCGCCGGGATAATAGGCGGCCATCGCATTCCAGGGGCGCGCGGGTTGCGAGGCGCTGTTGGCGTGGAAAACCCAAACGACGTTCGTCGCGCCGGCCGCGCGCACGCGGTCCACGGCGTGGCGGTAGGCGCGTTTGTAGAGGTCGGGGCCGTTGCCGTGTTCGCCGCCGTGGTCGTGGCCGCTCCACGGGAACCAGTCGGAGTTCGGCTCGCAGGCGAAAGACACGAGCAGCGGCCGGGCGAACTCGCGCGCCGCCGCCGCCCACTGGTCGATGTACGCGTCGCAATCGCCCGCGACGATGTGCTGCAAGCTCCACGGATCGCGGGCGACGTGCTGGCCCTGCTCGAACGGCGGTCCCCACGGCGACCAGTACAGGAGCGGCACCGCGCCGTGGTCGGAGATGATCCGCACGTTTTCGACGGGAAATCCGCCCCGGCCCCAGAAGCTCGAACTCGCCACGATCGCTTGGTGTTTGCCGACGAGTTCTTCAAACGCCTCAATCCCTTCCAGCGTGACGTGGTCCTCGGTCTCGCCGAAGTCGATGTATGCGCCCGTGTACGCGCCTTCGGACGGCACGGCCAGCGGCGGAGCGGCGGAAGCGAATGCAGAATGCAAAACGCAGAATGCAAAAGTCCAGAAGCAGAGGGCGGAGGTCCGGCGTAGGATCATCCGATGTCCAACCCGCCGCCCCGCGCTTTGATTCTGGATTTCGACGGCCTCGTGCTCGACACGGAGACGGCGGTGTACGAGTCGTGGCGGGAATTTTACGAACGGGAAGGTCAGCATCTGACGGTGTCCGACTGGCTCGGCGCGGTCGGGTACGTTAATGGCTTCGACCCCCGCGCGCATCTCGAAAAGCTCACCGGACGCGGTTTCCATTGGCCCGATCATGACTCCGGTCTTTCGCGCCGCGTGCTGGAACTCGTGCGCGAACTGCCGCCCTTCCCCGGCGTGCGGGTGCTGCTGGAAAACGGCAAGCGGCTCGGCTACCGCATCGGTTGCGCGAGCAATTCCACCGCCGACTGGGTGTCCCCCGGGCTCGAACGGCTCGGGCTGCGCGAGTTTTTTTCCGTCGTGCGGACGCGCGAGAGCGTCGCGCGGCACAAACCTGCGCCGGACGTATATCTCGGCGCGCTGGCGGATTTGGGAATCACGGACCCGGCGGGATGCATTGCGTTCGAGGATTCGGAGCCGGGTGTGAGAGCAGCGAAGGCGGCGGGATTATATGTCGTCGCCGTGCCGCATCACCTCACGCGCGAGCAGGATTTTTCGCTGGCCGACGAGGTGCGCGATACTCTAGAGGGTTACGAATTGCCATCTAACACCGATTAGGCCCCTGATCCCCCCTATGCCAGATTATTCATCCGCACTGACCGACACGAAGGCCTCTTATCCGTTCAAGAGATGGGAAGAGAGCGGCCTTGAGCAGTACACGCCGCAAACGTGCGGTGCTTTCGTTGATGTTTTTGATCGCTTGATTAGCGACTTGGCAGCCAAAGGAGAAAACGCCTCCGAGGAGCAGAAGCTGGCGTCGTTTCACCAAGCAGTCATCTCGCTCAACACGTTGAACGAAGAAGACGAGAGTCTCATCGAGACGGGCGAGCGCGAAGATCTCTGCGAGCTTTGCAACATCGTAGCCGTGGCTGCGGGCCTTGATCCTTCAAGATACGGAGGAGGCGAGGGCCCAGCCAGCGAATGGCGTGATTGGTAGTGCCCGGGCCTAACCTACGCGCTCGAGCGAACCGTTTTCGGCTGCCGCTGAGCTTGATCTGTCAGGGACGGATCGAAGCCGTTTCTATTTAGATTGGACGACCGCCCCCGGCTCGAACTTATACCCGTACTCCCGCGCCGTCAGGATGAACTCCGGGTGGTGCGGGTCTTTCTCGATCTTGCGCCGCAGGGTCGCCACGAAACGGTCGATGCTGCGCGGGGTCACGCTGCGGTCGTGGCCCCACACGCGGTTGAGGATTTCCTCGCGGCTGAGCGCCTGCCCGGCGCGCGTGAGCAGGAAGTGCAGCAGCGCCAACTCCTTCGGCGACACCTCCACGGCCTGCCCCGCGTGGGTGAGGCTGCGCGCGTTCATGTCGAGGGTGTAGTCGCCGAAATTCCAGCGCGAGGGTTCGCCCTGTCGGCGGCGGCGCAGGAGCGCTTCGGCGCGGGCCAATAGTTCGCGCACGCTGAACGGTTTCTTGACGTAGTCGTCCGCGCCCAATTCCAGGCCGAGCACCACGTCGGATTCCTCGGTCTTGGCGGTGAGCACGAGGATGGGCGTTTCCACGCGTTCGCGGCGCAGGCGGCGGCAGAGTTCGTAGCCGTTCATGCGCGGGAGCATGAGGTCGAGCACGCTCAGGTCCGGGTGGGCGTCGTTGGCGTGGATGAGACCGCGCTCGCCGTCGGCCGCCTGCACGACGTGATAACCCTGAAAGGCAAAGTTGTCCTTCAAGCCGCGCGAGAGCGCCGCGTCGTCTTCGATGATAAGCACCGTTTCCATGGGGGATGGAAGCCTGTCCGGTCGGAAGCGAGTCTATTTTCCCAACGCAGGCAAACGCACGGTAAAAACACTCCCCATGCCTGGGGTACTTTGCACGGACACCGTCCCCCGGTGCGCCCGCACCATCGAACGCACGATGCTCAGGCCCAGCCCGATGCCCTCGTGCGCCCGCGACAGCCGCCGGTCCGACTGGTAGAACCGCTCGAAAATCCGCCGCTGCTCGGCGGAAACGATCCCCGCGCCGTTGTCGCTTACCTCGTAAAAAACCTCGCCGCCCCGCGCATGGCAGCGCAGGAC
>CALMVM010000511.1:0-821 GCA_937873255.1 uncultured Verrucomicrobiota bacterium
GTCCGGGGATGATCGTGCGTCCCCGCGCGTCGATTCGCGCGGCTCCCGCCGGGGGTTGAAAATGTTCATCCGCCCGCCCGAGAGCGGTGATTCGTCCGTGTTCGATGACGAGATAGGAATCAGGGACCGGCGGGCGGCCCGTGCCGTCGATGAGCAACGCGCCGGTGATGACGGTCACGCCGTCCGGTGACGGCCGGGTATCATCCTGGGCAAATACGGACTGGAAGGAGAGCAGAGCGCAGACCGCCAGCCAGCGGAACGTGCGAGGAATGA
Organism: uncultured Verrucomicrobiota bacterium; assembly: GCA_937873255.1. Classification (GTDB taxonomy): domain Bacteria; phylum Verrucomicrobiota; class Verrucomicrobiia; order Chthoniobacterales; family SZAS-18; genus CAHJWO01. The sequence goes on from CALMVM010000511.1 coordinate 274, forward strand.
AATGGGAGACTTTCATGGGAATGAAAACAGCGTGGTCCACCGAAACACGACCGCTACGCCGAGGCAAACAATCGGCGTCAGCATCGCGGTGTCCACCAGACACCGCAGCGCGTCTATCGACAACCGCCCCTTCCCCGCATCGAGCGCCGCCAACATGACGGCCGCGAGCGTCACCGGAATGAAAAGCGTCGTGTGCCACCCCCAACCGGCCGCGCCGGACACGGCCGCCAGCCACCAGCACATTCCGCGCAATCGGCCGTTAGCCAGCGCCGGAAACGCGTTGAGAAAGGACGCCGGGTCGCGCCGGTCGTGCGGGTCACGTTCCCAGACGGTGATCAGCGCGCAGTTCAGAAAACACGCGACGCCGAAAAACGCGATGGCCAATCCCAACGGCGCGGGCATGGGTGCCGGGCGGCTCAACACGAAAAACGCCGTTCCGAGCGAGAACATGCCGCCGACCACGGCTTCCTTCGGCAGAAAACGGGTCCAGCGTGGCGAAGCCTGACGATGGATCAGCCAGAAATACGCGACGGTTGCCGCCAGCAGAC
>CALMVM010000511.1:831-3493 GCA_937873255.1 uncultured Verrucomicrobiota bacterium
AAATTGCGTCGGCGGCAGCGCAAACGGCGCAAATCCGACGAGGGCGGCGGCGATCACGATTGCCACCGCCAACAACGGCTTGCCATGCTTCCGCGCGAAGCGGTGTCGCGCCGTCGCGCCGTCGCCGGACCGGCCGCGCGCGTTGTCCGCCAGACGGTCGGCGAGGTAGATCAACCAGACGCCGAAACCGAGGCAGAAGCGCTGCCCGGTCGTCGGCGGGCTATGGACGGATCGTCCCCACCAATCCTGCCACGCGAGGGCGACAAGTGGCGCGTCGAGGCTGAGCAGGTGCGGCCATAGCCACCATCTCCCGTCCCGGACGGCAATTCCCGGGCGTTTCGCTGCCACTGCGAGCGGTGGTGATTCAACCGACGTTTGCCCCATGACCATGATGCGCCCGTTTGGCGTCGTGCGAATGCTCCGGCGATCCCACCGCCTCGCCGTTACGTGTTCCGAAATGCAGCCCGACCAGCCAGAGGCCCGCCACCAACGCAAGAAGGTCGAGCCAGGTTGTGTAGTTCCACGCAAAGTGCATTTGCGTCATCGCACTCGGCGGACGCGGTCCGGTCGGCAGCCAGCCAAGCGCGTTAAACAATAAATCCACCACGATCCCCGCGCCCACCATGCAAACGAAGAACACGCCGGTGATGTAAAGCGCCGCGCGAGTCCCGAAATACTTCCGGTAAATCAGGATCAACGGAAGGATGAGCAGGTCCGCGTAGATGAACGAAATGACGCCGCCGAAACTGATCCCGCCGCTCCAGAGCACGTTCGCCAAAGGGATGTTGCCGACGGAGCACACGAAGCTGGCGACGGCGATCAGCGGACCGACCAGCGCGTTTTCGATCAGTTGGAGCCAACCGGTAGAGCCAGTGCGGAATAGTGCCCGCCACCACCCCTCCGGCACCAGCGCCGAAAGGAACCCGGCGATGAGGAAGCCGATGGCGATTTCCTTCCAGAGCATCTGCCAGTCGGCGACGAAGGCACGGGCCAGTCGTTGCCAACGCCCCCCGGCATCCGGTCCGTCGTGCGCGCCGCTCTCCTCCGTTGGTCCGTCGTGATGACAACACCCCCCGCCGTGGCCGCTGGCGGATTCCGCGTTGCCGCGCGCTTCTTCCTCCAATCCTTTCGGGAAAACCAACCGGGCGAGCATCCACATCAAGCCGATCAGGACGAACGAGCCGATGAATTCCGCCAGCACGAAGCGCCAGCCCATCAACAACCACAGCACCGCGCAAAGCTCGATCACGAGGTTGGTCGAAGCGAACATGAACGCCAGCGAAGGCAACAAGCCCGCGCCCCGGACGAACGCGCTACGTCCCGCCGCCGCCGCCGCGTACGAACACGAACTGCTCGCCGCGCCCATCCCGGTGGCCAGCGCCATCGAACGCAGGCTCACGCGTCCGAAAACCCGGGACATTTTTTCCTTCGACACGAAAACCTGGAGTCCGGCCGACACCGCAAACCCGAGCACCAGCGCCCAAAAGGTCCCCCATCCCATGAGCGCCGCGTGCCACAGACTTTCCCAAAGCCAGTTCATCCATCGAAGCTACCGCAAAATCCGGCGGCGGCACGGATTTCTCGGAGGAGGGAGGGTCGGCGGAGATTTGGAATGGAGGCTTGCCAAGCGCAAATCTCTGCGGCATGGTGCGCACGTTCCCCGGCTGCCGGTCTCCGGCGTCCGAGGACTCGTCACGCGCGATTAGCTCAGTGGTAGAGCGCTTGCTTCACACGCAAGAAGTCGCAGGTTCGAACCCTGCATCGCGCAGATTCCTGACTCTCGCGGTCGAGATCAAGTCAGCGCCGCCAACGCCGCCTGGTAGACGGCATTGATTTCGGCGGTGCCGTCGATGGTCATGCCGAGATCGCGGATCAGACCGTCCTGCAATCCGTAGACCCAACCGTGGACCGTGAGCTCCTGCGCGCGACTCCAGGCGTCGCGGACGATGGACGTGTGGCAGACGTTGAGGACCTGCTCGATCACGTTCAATTCGCACAACCGGTTGGCGCATCGTTCCTCGTCGCCCAGCCCGTCGAGCCGCTCCGCATGCTTGTGCCTCACGTCCTGAACGTGCCGCAGCCAGTTGTCCGTCAGTCCGACGCGCTCCCGCCGCCACGCCGCCGCCACGCCGCCGCACCCATAGTGGCCCGTGACGATGATGTGCCGCACCTTCAGGATGTCCACCGCGAATTGCATGACCGACAGGCAATTCAGATCCGTGTGAACCACCAGGTTTGCCACGTTGCGGTGGACGAACATCTCGCCCGGCTGCAAATCGACGATCTCGGTGGCGGGCACGCGGCTGTCCGAACAACCGATCCACAGATAGCGCGGCGTTTGCAGCCGCGAGAGCTTGAGGAAAAAATCCGGGTCCTGCTCCCGGATTCGGGCCGCCCAGGCGCGGTTTTTTTCGAAAAGGTCGCTGAGCGGGTGCATGTAGGGCAAGCGCGCGGATGGGGGGGGATTCGAACCCCCGGTACCTTGCGGTACACACGCTTTCCAGGCGTGCACAATCGACCACTCTGTCACCCATCCCGGAGCGAAAGGTCCGACGCGCCCTGACAATGCTGCAATCCGCAGCGTTTGCCAGCGAATTTCTCAGCTGGCCGGTCGATCAATCGGGCAGCCTGCCGGAGGCGTGCCAGCGGCCGACGCACCAAC
>CALMVM010000512.1:0-418 GCA_937873255.1 uncultured Verrucomicrobiota bacterium
GCGATCTACCAGATCAACGAGGGCGTCGTCCCGCCTCCGAACGACGACTACGACGCCACCTTGGTGTCGTCCGGCCAGGGGCAGTTGTTCCTGGCGGCCGGCGCGCTGCTGCTCACGGCGAGCCTGTCCGCGCTGGCTCCGCGCACGCGCGCGGGCCGTTGGATCGAGCGGGCGGGCAGCTGGACGGCGGCGTTTTCCTACACGTTGTACCTCGTGCATTATCCGGTCCTGGGTGCCTTGCGCGTCTGCCTGGGTCCGCTGCCGGCGGTCGTGAACGCTCCCTCGCTCGTGCGCGGACTCGGTTGGGCGGCGGCCAGCGTGGTGGCGGCGCTGGGCATGTACGCGCTCTTCGAGCGGCAAACCCCGCGCGTGCGCCGCTGGCTGCGGGCGCGCCTCGGGGGCGAACCGACGCGCGCGC
>CALMVM010000512.1:428-2339 GCA_937873255.1 uncultured Verrucomicrobiota bacterium
GACCCCGGACCGGCTGCCGCACGCGGTCGAAGCCTGACCTCCCCCCACCGGGGAAAAACACACAAAACGCGCGTCGCCACCGCCCGCGGGCCGGGGTGGCGCGAATCAAGAGGCATGGTTCGCCTTTTCCGTCTTTTTCGCCTGTTCGTCCTGATCGCGTGCCTGTGGACCGGCACCGCCTGCCGTCGCGCGGGCACCGACCCCGCCAAAAATAGCCACGACGGCATCCTCCTGCTCGGCAACGGCGCGGAACCGACCGACCTCGATCCGCACATCATCACGGGCACGAAGGAATTCGCCATTGCCACGGCGCTGTTCGAGGGGCTCCTGAGCGTGGACCCGGTGGATTCGCACCCGGTCCCCGGCGTGGCCGAAAGCTGGGAAATCTCGGCCGACCGCACCGTCTACACCTTCCACCTGCGCGCCGACGCGAAGTGGAGCAACGGCGACCCCGTCACGGCGCAGGATTTCGCGTGGTCGTGGCGGCGCGTGCTCGAACCGGCCCTGGCGTCGGAGTTCTGTTTTTACCTCTTCGACATCCACGGCGCGGCGGACTTCAACGCGGGGAAAACCACCGACTTCTCGACGGTCGGCGTGCGCGCGCTCGACCCGGCGACCTTCCAGGTCACGCTCGCTCACCCGACGCCGTATTTCCTCAACCTGCTGCGCACGCCGCCGTTCTTCCCGGTGCATCGCGCATCAGTGGAGGTCGCCGGGCCTTTTACCCGTCGCGGCGCGGGTTGGACGAAGGCGGGCAAGCTGGTGGGCAACGGGCCGTTCGCGTTGTCGGAGTGGACGCTCAACGTGGTCGTGGACGTGCGCAAGAATCCCCGCTACTGGGATGCCGCCCGCGTGCGACTCAACGGCATCAAGTTCTACCCCTACGACAACCTCGACACCGAGGAACGCGCCTTCCGCGCCGGCCAGCTCCACCGCACGTACGGCGTGCCGTTCTCGCGCATCGACGCCTACCGCCGCGACCATCCCGAGGCCCTGCGGCTCGACGCCTACGCGCGCACGCAATACGTCGCGCTCAACACCAGGCGGCCGCCCCTCGACGACCCCCGCGTGCGCCGTGCGCTCGGGCTGGCGATTGACCGCGAGTCCATCGTGCGCAACATCACGCGCGGCGGCGAAAAGGCGGCGTATTCCCTCGACCCGCCCGACGCGATCCCCGGCTATGTCCCGCGCGCGCGGATGCCGTACGATCCCGACGCCGCGCGTGCGCTGTTGGCCGAGGCGGGTCATCCCGGAGGCCGGGGGTTGCCGCCGGTCGAGCTCCTTTACAACACCTCCGAGGCCAACAAGGTAATCGCCGAGGCCGTCCAGCAGATGTGGAAGACGCAGCTCGGCGTGGACGCGACGCTGACCAACCAGGAATGGAAGGTCTACCTCGCCCGTCGCACGCAGCAGGATTACCAGACGTACGAGGGCGGCTGGACGACGTTTTATCTCGATCCGACAGGGTTTCTGGAATTGTTCGTGGGCGGCAGCATCATCAACCAAACGGGCTGGGCGAACGCGACGTACGACGGTTCGTTGGTGGAGGCCGCGCGCACGCTCGACCCGGCGGCGCGCGGGGAATTGCTCCAACGCGCGGAGGGCGTGTTGATGGACGAGGCCCCGATCATCCCGCTGTATCATCACGTCCGGGCGTACCTGCTCTCGCCGGCGGTGCAAGGCTGGTCGCCCAACCGCATCGACGACCATCCGTACAAATACGTCTGGCTGAGAGGGTGAGGGGAACGTGAGACAAATGTGCCTTGCCCTCTTCGGCGCTCCGGAATGACATGTTGTTCCGCCGCGGTGCGATTCACATTTCATATCCCGCGTTCCACACCCCGCGTTGAAAAAACCGGGTGCATCCGCGCACCGGATCGTCCATGGTGGTTTTTCCGCGTTTCCTCCCAT
>CALMVM010000513.1 GCA_937873255.1 uncultured Verrucomicrobiota bacterium
GTGCAGGAGTTTCAGACCGCGCCGACATTGGGCACCGGCTCGGGGACCTATCTATACTACGGTCGGCAATTCCGTGACCCCCTGGTGCAGCGCGACCCGATCCGGCCGCACAGCGATTATCTCGAACTGCTGGCGGAATACGGCGCGGTGGGCGCGGCGTGTTTCCTGTTGTTCCTGGGCGCGCACCTGTGGCGCGGCTGGCAGGCGTTCCGGCATTTTTCGCTCCGGCTGGGCGGGGACGGCGGCAGCAACGCGGCGGCGTGGAACATCGGCTGCCTGTCGGCGGCGGCGTGCCTGGTGGTCCATTCGGCGGTGGATTTCAACCTGCACATCCCGGTCAACACGCTGCTGCTGGCGTTTGTTTTCGGGCAGTTGGCCAACCCGGGCCGCGCGCTGGCGGGCGGGGAACAAGTGGCGCGGTTGCGGCCGGTCGATCTACTGTCGAGGCTGGCGTTGCCGGTGCTGTCCGTCTGGCTGCTGGTGGAGGCGATGCCCAAACTGCCGGGCGAGTGGTACGCCGAACACGCGCGCGTCGCCCTGCGCGACGATCATCAGGTCGCCGCCATCAATTTCGCCCGGCAGGGATTGGAACACCAATCGCGTGATCCGATGCTCTATAACTATCTGGGAGAAGCGCGCCTCTCCATCGCCGACAAGCGGGAGGCCGCCGGAATGACGAATCCCCAGGATCCGATCAACCAATCTTATCGCCGCGACGCGCTCGACGCGTACCTCCACGCCGTCGAACTGGCCCCGGACGACAGCACGCTGCTCATGCGCGTGGGCGAACTCCTGACCCGGCTCGGCCGGCTCGACGAAGCGCGACCGATCTTCGACCGTCTGCTCGCATTGGACCCGAACTCCGCGGTCGTGCTGACCTACTACGGTTTTTACCTGCAACACGCCGGTCGCCTGGAGGAAGCCGAGGCGACCTACCGGCGCGCCCTTTCCCTGGAAGGGCAGCCGGCAGCCAGCACCGGCCTGCAACAGGTCATCCGCGAGCGCGCCGCGTCTCGGGAAGACGTAAAATGAGGCCGAAACGCGCCTCTTTCGCCGAAAAAACTGTCCTTAGGTAAATTCCCCCGAAGATTATTGTTGATCCTGCGAGGAGTTTTTAGATAGTCTCCCGCCACTGGCCGCGCCGGGGTCTTTTCAGAGAGAATCGGTGATCGGCCGGCTGCCGCCCTCCCGATGGCCCGGTAAGTTTTCGCTGCACTCCCCGTTTTATCTATGAACAAAAAGCAAACCACCTGGTTGGCGTTGTCGCTGCTCGCCCTCGGTCAAGCCACCTGTCTCCTGCCGTCCGCGCGCGCGGGCTTCGACCTCAAGGACACGGTTGACACCAAGGACAACACCCCGGTCGACGGAAACTTCAGCCGCAAGAAGTTCACGATCACCGGCGACGTGCGTTTCGGCTACGACGACAACCCGCTGGCCCAGCCGGATCGCGTGACGTTCCTCAACGCGGCCGGCGCGCGGGTGACGCGCAGCGTGGACACCGGCGACAGCGCGTTCATCAACGCCGACATTGGTGCCTCCTACACGCTGGCGACCCGGCGTTTCACCCTGTCGCTGTCCGGCGACGTGGGGGCGAGCTACTACTTCGACCGGGAAGGCCGCAACTACGACATCAACGGCGCGTTGACGTTGCGCTCGACCTACAAGGTGACGCCCCGTCTCTTTCTGGAGGTCAGCTCCTACAATGCCTACATCTCGCAGGGTGACTACGGCGCGACCAATCTGACGGGTTTCAACACCGTGTTCGGCACCGCCGGCCGGACCAATGCCGACCGCAACGGTGATTACTTCTACACCTCGGACAGCATCGGCCTGACCTACCAGGTTTCCCCGCGCATCTCGCTGGTGACGGGCGGCAGCTTCGCGGCCTTCGCCTACGAAGACGAGCCGTATTCGACCGTCCAGGATCGCGTCGAACTGTATTTTTCCGAGGAATTCCGTTATCTGATCAACCGTCAGTTGACCCTGACGGCGGACTACCGCTTCGGGTACATCAACTACTTTAGTATCAACAGCGACTCGTACACGAACTTCCTGCTCGGCGGTCTGGACTACGCGTTCAATTCACGCCTGCGCGGCACGATCCGCGCCGGTGCCGAGTTCCGGACCTATGTCGATGCCAGAGGCGACGAGACCTCGCCCTACGCCGAGGCGACGGTCAGCTACGCGGTCTCGCGCCGTACGAGCGCGAGCTTCGTCGCCCGCTACGGCATCGAGGAAGGCAACCTTTCCACCGATGTGACCAAATCCGACACGATCCGCCTGGGGATCAACGTCGAACACCAGATCACCCCGCGCATCAGCATCTACGGCGGGTTCTACTTCACGCATTCCTACTACGACACGCCGAGCCGCACCGACCCGGCTCTGCAGGTTTATGCGCCGGTGAACTTCCGCGAGGAGACCTACGACGTTTCCCTCGGGGCGCGCTACGCGATCAACCGCAACCTCGCGGTGGAAGTCGGTTACACGCACACGACGGTCTCCTCCGAGGTGGACTCGCGTGAGTACGACCGCAACCGCTATTTCGGCGGCCTGCGCTTTCAATTCTAAAGCGCGGACGCGGCAGCCGCTCCCGTCGCGTCGAAACCTGTAGAAGCCATGATTCCCGCGTTGCGCCCGGCGCGCTGCGCGGGTATGATCCCCGAACATGCAAAAGTCTGACGCCCGTCAGCCGGCCGCCGCCGGCGATTCGAAGCTCCACTTCCTCGATTATTGGCGCGTGGTGCGCGTGCGGTTCGGCATCGTCTTGCTGACGTTCCTGTTGGTGGTCATCACGGCGGGTGTGGTGACGTATTTCATGCCCAAGAAGTACCGGGCGCAGACGACGCTGGAAATCCGGAGTTCGACCCAGCAATACCGGGTTTTCGAGCCCGGTCACAACAGCAATTCCACCGGCGGCGGGCCGGACCCCGTCTACATTCAGACCCAGTTCGAATTGCTCCGAAGCACGGAGGTCCTTTATCCCGTGGTCGAGCAGAACGAGCTCGGCAAGAAATGGGCCGTCGACGGGATTCCGCTCAGCCGCGAAAACGCGTATCTGAAATTGTTGTCCCAGCTCGGCCTCAAGCAGGTCCGCGGCACGAACCTGATGGAGATTTCTATCACCAGCATCAGCCCGGAGGAAGCGGAGCAGTTGACCAATTCGGTGGCCAAATCGTACTCGGACGTCAAGCGGCAGAGCGAGGGCAACCTGGACAACAGCAGCATCACCTCCCTGACCGAGAACGTGCGCAAAAACCAGCAGGCCGTCGACGACCTGCACGCGAAGCTGGCACAGATGCGGAAAGATCATCCGGAGATCAAGGACCCGGACCCGGACGGCAAGATGCGCACGGTCGATCCTTACCAGGAATTCGTGAATGCTCGGCAAACCGAGTATGACAAGGCGACGACGGGGGTTGCGGCGTTATCCAATCAACTCGATCAGGTCAGTCAGTTGAAGCCCGAGGAGCTGCAACGGGCTTTGAGTGCATTGGAAATCGTCGATCCGACGGTGACGAACGTTTTGCCGAAATATCAAGAAGCTGTCTCCGGTGAGGCACTCCTGCTGAATTCGGGCCTCGGGCCGAACCACCCGAAGATCAAGTCGCTGCGGGCGGCGCGCGACGTGTATTACAAGCAGTTGTCCGAGCAGATCGCCAGCATCAAGCATTCGCTGGCGATCAGGTTGGAAGTTCAAAAAAATACCCAGGCGAGTATCAAGCAGCAATTGGACGACCTGACCACCAAGCAACGTCAGCATCGTATCGACAGCACGGAATACGACAACCTGAAGGAAAACTATCTCAAGGCCAAGGACGTGTTGACGGCCATGGAGTTGCAGAAGCAGAAGTCCGACGTGGAAGTGAACATGTCGCGCACCCCCGCCACACAGTGGAACAAGGCGGAAAGGCCCCAGTTGCCCTCCAGTCCGCGCGTGCCGCTTAACATGGCGGTCGGAGTGCTCGTCGGCCTGATCGCGGGCATCGGCCTGGCGTTCTTCATCGAGTACCTCGACACGAGCGTCAAGACGATGGAGGATGTGGAAACGATGCTCGGCGTGCCTGTGCTCGCCATCGTGCCGAAGAACATCAAGCTCCTGCACAAACAGCCGAACGACGTGCCCGACGCGGAAGCGTACCGCATCCTGCGCACCAACATCGAGTTCAACCGCAAGAGCGCGGACGCGAACACGATCTCGCTCGTCAGCGGCGGTCCCGGCGAGGGCAAGTCCACGACGCTGGCGAACCTGGCGTTTACCTGCGCGCAGGGTGGTTATTCCGTGTTGATCGTGGACGCCGACTTGCGCCGTCCGACGCAGCACAAGATCTTCGAGGTCAACAACAGCATCGGCCTGACCAACTACCTGACGACGAACATCGCGTTGGAGGACGTGATCCTGCCGACGACGGTCGATAACCTCTCGATCATGCCCTCGGGCATCCTGCCGGCGGACGCGGTGGGCATCCTCAACTCGCAACGCATGTCCGACATGATCGCGGAGTTGAAGACGCGCTACGACATCATCTTCTTCGACTCGCCGCCGATCCTGGGCGTGAGCGACGGCGCGGTGTTGGCCAGCGAGGTCGATCAATCCATCATCATCGTGCAGCATCGTCGGTTCCCGCGTGCGATGCTCCAGCGGGTCAAGCAGGCGATCAGCAACGTGGGCGGCACCGTGCTCGGCGTCGTGCTCAACAACGTCGATCTGCGCCACGACCCGAACTACGCCTACTACACGAGCTACTACGAGTACTATGCGGTCCGCAGTCCGAAGGACGCCGTGGTCACCACCGCGATGAGCGCCGGCAAGCAGCGCAACGTGACGGCGACCGCCCAGAGCAGCAAGAGCAGCTCCAACGGGATGGATTATTGAGACGGACTGTGGCCCCCATGACCGCGACAATGAAAAAGATTCTCCTACTGGTGCTGTCCGCCTGCGCTTGCGTTGCGGCGACCTTGCACGCGCAGGATGCCACGTTCCGTTCGGGCGACTCGTTCGATTTGCGAATCAGCGGAGTGCCCGCGGACGATCAATCGACGATTAGCGGCGCCTACACGGTCGATAACCAAGGGTATTTCAACCTGTCGTACATCGGCAAGGTGAAGGCGGGGGGCAGGACGGCCAGCGAGGTTCAAACTTTGGTCGAGCGTGCCTATGTCGATCAGGGGTATTTCACCCATCCGACCATCTCGTTGACCATCGCTCCGACCGCGCGGTTCGTGAACGTGGGCGGCCAGGTGAAAAGCCCGGGCCGCATCCCTTACACGGCCGATATGACGGTGTTTTCGGCCATCGGCGCGGCGGGCGATTTCACGGAGTTTGCGAAACAAAACGGGGTGATCTTGATGCGTGGAGGGAAATCCACCAAGATCGACTGCAAGAAAATCCGGTCCGACCCCTCGCAGGATGTCAGGGTGCTTCCCGGCGACATCATCCAGGTGCCGGAATCGCCCTTTTGAGGCGATTACGGGGCTGCGGTGCTGAGAAGCGCCGGGCGACGGTCGGTCGGCGGGGCGTTGCGCCGTAGCGAGGACACTCATTGTAGTGTCGCCGCGTTTCTCGCGGGACGCTGTGATTTGCTTCCTTCGCCGAGGCTCTGAATCTCAAGCGCGAACGTCACTGCCTACGCAATGGAAACCCACGCAGATACCGAGCGCAATTTAAGTTTCGCCGGATGCGGGAACCAACGCCCCGCGATGCGAGCGATCCACGGCCGACGCCGAGTTCGCTCAGCGCAGACTCGCTTGCGAGAGGCGAAATTCGACGGCATTACCCGTCGCCGGGGTGGTGCGCTGGTTTTCCAGGTACGCGATGGCCTTGCGGGCGGACTGACCCAACTCCGTGGCAGCGCCGAATTCGCTCACGAGTTGCTGGAGCACGCTGATCGCCTCCGGCTTGTGCGTCTCGGCCATCGCCTGGATCGCGGAGGTGCGCATCAGGGCGGGCAACTGCACGGCGCGCGCCCAGTCGGGCAACATTTGCAGCGCCACGTCGGGGAAATAACGTCCGATGCCATACAGCGCGTAGTGCCGCGTGCTCGCGTCGCCCTTCGAGAGTTCGTCGCGCCAGTAGGTCCATTCCTGCTCGGAAGTCAGGTTGTAATAATGGACGGCGGCGGCGTGGGCGAGCGGGTCGATCATCGCCTCGATCTTGAGTTGGTACTCCTGCGCCGCGACGAGATTCATCCGCGCGTAGCCGGCGTCTTTCACCAGCGCGAGGGCGGCGAGGATTTCCGACGTGTTGACCCGGTAGGCAGGAGAGTTCGTGCGCGTGGGCTGGTCGCCCGAGAGGACGCTGAACTTGGCGAAGAGATTCAACGGCGAATTCTCCGTCAGCATGAGCACGGCGCATTGCACCGCCTCGCGCGAATACTCGGGGCTGCTGCCCACCTGCGCGAACAGCGCGCGCAGATGCTGGAGCGTGTCCGGGCAAAGGTTGTAAGGCTGGTCGGTAAGGGCGTTGGTCGAGTGGGTGGCCGCGCAATCGAGCCACGCGGCGCGGGTGCCCCCGGCGGGGACGGCCACTTCCTGGGTTCGCGCGACGACCATCTGGTTGTGCAAATCGGCGGTCTCGAAGATCACGCCGGCGTCGACCGTCACGCTCAGCGGAGCGTTGTGCCGGTTGACGAACGCCGCGCGGACCTCGCTGCGGCCGTTGCCCCGGTACTCCGCTTGCAGCCAGCGGCGGCCGAGGGCGTCGGCGAGCGAAATTTTGACCGGTTCGGCCTTCGGGTCGCCCGGGTTGGCGGGGGCCGAGGCGATGGTGGGTTCGCTGCCGCCCCCGCCTGACGAAGCGGTGGAAGCCGCGTGGTGAGACATGAGAACCAACGCCAGCGGCAGACCGGTGACGGCCATCGCGCAGGCGAACGGGACCTTCCATTGATTGGTCAGAGGGCGCATGATGTCCCTCTGTCAAAGCAGATTGCTTGCCTGCCGTTGCCTCCGGGTCGTTTTTCCCCGGCGAGGTGCGCGATCCGGGGGCGCGGTGTATATTGCGCAATGGCCAGCATGAGCCGCTACCCGGACTACATCCAACGCCTCCTCCTGCACGAGCGCACGCTCGACGAACCGCTGCCCAAGGAGCCGACCGATTACGAACTGGTCATCCGCCTGCGCGAGGCCGACGACGCGAAAATCTTCGGTGGCATGACGCCGCCGCCCGGTGCGCCGGCGGGGCTCGTGCGCGCTGGCTTGTTCTATTATCACAACGCGCTCGACGACGCCCACAAGCAGGCGCAGGCCGACCAGGGCGACCTCGGCGCATACTGGCACGGGATGATCCATCGGCGGGAGGGTGATTTCGAGAACGCGCGCTACTGGATGCGGCGCGCGGGCGAGCAACCCGTTTTCCAGGAGATGCAGCACCGCGCCAACGACGGCGCTCCGCAGATGGGTCGGCAGGCGAACTGGGACCCGTACCTGTTCATCCACCTGTGCGAGCAATACAAATACGGCGAGCACGAATACCGCAAGGAGATCGGCCACCTTCAGAAAGTGGAGTTCGCGGCGATGTTCGACTACGTGTGGCGGCGGTGCGTCCCGGCGGGACCCCTCGAAAATAAACGGGCGTGAGAGGCGCGTTTCGGCGGTTGCTGGCGAAGGGGCTCGTGCCGTTGATGCTGCCGGCGGGCTGCGCCTGGATCGAGTATCAGGAACGGCGTATCCTCGCGGAGGGAAGGCCGCTCGACGAGGCGCAGTTGGCCGACGCGCGGGCGTTGGGCGTGGCGGAACCGGAGTGCGTGCGAGTGTTGTGCCTGCCGCGCCTGCCGCTGCCGGACAATTGGGTGGTGCGAAAGCTCGGCCTGTGGACGGGGACGCTTTCCACCGGGACCATCGGGTTGTCCGCGCGCTACGGGATTTTCCTGCGCACGCCGTTCCACCGCGACCGGCAATTGCTCGCGCACGAGCTGGCGCACACCGTCCAATACGAGCGGCTCGGCGGGGTCCGGCCATTTTTGCGTCAGTACCTATCGGAGTGTCTGACGGACGGGTATTTATTCGCCGCGTTGGAGCGCGAGGCGACTGATGCCGCCGAGACGCTTTGCGGCTGACGTGGACGTTCCGCGCGCTCCGTGTTAGCTTCAGCCCAGCAAAAATGGCTCCCGCTCCCACCGTCGAAGTTAAATACAAGATCGGCAACGAACGCCTGGTCAAGGTCACGGACCCGGCCAGCCGCAAGCTGCGTTCGCTCCTCGAACGCCAGGGGCGTCCGCAGGGGGCGTTGCGCGTGGCGGTGATCGGCGGGGGCTGTTCGGGTTTGCAATACAAGATGGACCTCGTGGACGGCCCGGCGAACCGCGACATCATGGTCGAGAGCGCGCAGGTGCGCGTGGTGGTCGATCCCAAGAGCGCGCTCTTTGTCAGCGGTTCGCTGCTGGATTACAGCGACGATCTGCAAAAGGGCGGCTTCAAGGTGACGAACCCCAACGCCGTCGCGCATTGTTCGTGCGGGGAGAGTTTCTCCGCGTGACGGACGATTTTTTCGCCCTGCTCGGCGAACGGCACCGCCCGTGGCTCGACCCCGAGCGGGTCAAGGAAACGTTCCATCGTCTCAGCCGGACGGAGCATCCCGACCAGCAGCAGGCGTCGGACGATGCCGACTTCGCCCGGCTCAACCGTGCGCAGGCCACCTTGCGCGAGCCGAAGGCCCGGTTGCGGCATCTGCTCGAACTCGAATACCCGGACGTGAAACTGTCCGGGCCGTCGGACGTGCCACCCGGGTTGTCCGATTGGTTTGTGTCAGTGCACGGATTGTTGCGCGAGGTGGATGGATTCCTGGCGAAGAAGGCCGGCGCGTCGTCGGCACTGGCAAAGGCATTGTTGGCGCGGGAGGAGTTCGTGGTCCGCGAAAAGGTGGAGAGCCATCTGGAGCAGATCGACGCCCTCCAAACCGCCGCCACGGAGGATTTGCAGGCGTTCGACGCGCGATGGGCGGACGGTCGCCCGGCGGATGCCGCGACGACGCTGCACGCGCTCTACCAGCGGTTCGCTTACCTGACGCGCTGGGCCGAACAGTTGCGCGAACGACTGTTTCAGTTCGGAGCGTGACCGTTCAGGCGGGGGGCCTTTCGGCGGTACGCAGGTGCATCAGCGGCCGCTCGAAATAACGGTAGATCAACGACGAAACGCCGAGGCAGGCGGCCAGCGCGGTTCCCATCGAGACGACGTTGATCGCGGCATTGTCCCGCGCTTCGCCGAAAGCTTTGTACGCGAAAAACAGGACCGGCAGATGGCTCAGGTAAACCGAGTACGACCAGAGGCTCAGCCTGGTGACGGGAGCGTGCAAAAAGGCAAAGGGGGTGGGCAGGGTTTCGATGGACGCGAGGGAGGGGAGCAGGAGGCTGAAACACAGCGGCAGGGCAACGCAAGCCATTCGGAAAAACGGCACCGATGTTTCCCAATCACCGGACCGGGACTGGAAGATGGAAAGTCCGACCAGCCCGGCCAATCCCACTGCGGACAAGGCCGCCCTCACGACGGAGGAAGGACGGAAATGGGCCGTCACGAAAGCCATCGCCACGCCGTAAAAGATCCCGTCGAGCCGGGGAAAAGTCATCAGGCGAACCGTCGCCGGATCACCGACCGCGAAGAAATGCTCGCGGAGCAGCACCGGCAGAACCAGAAACAGCGCGGTCGCGCACAGAAACGCGGACCGTCTCGACGCGCGCAGGGAGGTAAAAAGCAGGATGGTCAGCGGAAACAGAAAGTAAAACCACTCCTCGATGCAGAGCGACCACG
>CALMVM010000514.1:0-714 GCA_937873255.1 uncultured Verrucomicrobiota bacterium
CACGTCGAACGTGCGCAGGAAGGGAAACTCCGCATCGGCGCGCTCCCAGTTCGCGTACTCCTTGGCGACGAGGCGCGCCATCGGGCCGTAATCCTTCAAGAACGCCGCGTCGCGCAGTCCGAGCAGCGCCGCCGCCGTCGTGAAATATCCGTAGTGGAAATGCTGGTCGTTGAACCCCTCCGACCCGTAGCTGGGAGAGAAGCCCACGAGCGCCTTCCAAAGCGGGTAACGTGCGAAGAAGTGCGCCTTTTCGCCCGGCGTGTAGGTGAACCAGTCGCTCAGCGCGCGGCGGGCGTTGGCGCGCAGTTTTTCCGCGCTGGCATCCTCCTTGGCGTTCGCGGCCATGAGCGAGTAACGCGCCATGCAGAGCACGTTCTTGCCGCCCCAGTAGGTGTCGTTGCCGTACTTGTCCTTGGCCGCCGCCTCGGAGAGGAACGTGCGCAGCAACGCCGGGTCGAAGTCGTTGGCCGTCCCCTTGCCGGCCGGTTGCGGACACGGCATGTCCGGCAGGATACCCGCAAACGGGTAATCCACGTCGAAGGCCGTTCCCACCGCGCACTTCATCGGCCCGCGCGCGGTCGCGTACTCGGCGGCGTTGAGCGTCATGGCCGGTTTGCCCTCGCGGTAATGGTGCGGCAGCCAGCCCTGGAGCGTCGCGCGGCCGGCCCCCTTCAACGGCTCGGTATCCAGTTTCCAATGGGTGCGAATCTGGCC
>CALMVM010000514.1:724-4107 GCA_937873255.1 uncultured Verrucomicrobiota bacterium
AACGCCGCGTCGTGGAACTTCGCCAGGTCCCCGCGCCCCGGCAGCGCGGCCACAACGAGGAAGCCGTCCGTCCGCCCGCCCGCGAAGGTCACGCGCACGTTCTCGCCGTCGCGCCGGAACGTCGCCCCGTCGGGCAGGTACACCCCGAAGCAGCCCCCGCCGACTTCCACCGCCAGCGAGTCGCCCGCGCCGTTGCACACGGCGTCCGCGCCGAGGTGCAGGAGTGGCGTCACCCCCCGGTATTCCAGCCAGACGAAGGGCAGGCCGTGGCCGAGCGTCAGGTCCACGCGGCGGGTGGCGCTCGCGCGCAGGCGCACGCTCAGCGTCCAGTCGCCCCAACGCAGCACTCGTGCGTCGGCGGCGGCGAACCGGTTGGGATCGCCGGAATCGTCGGCGGCCGGCGGCTTGGGCGAGTCGCTGGCGACGATCTGGTCCACCAGCAGGTGCGCCCAACCGCCGTCGGCGTTGTCTTCGAGTTCGATGGCGGCGGGCTTGCCGCGCAGTTCGGCCACGTCCCACGTCTGCCACTTGAGCGTCTCGGAGTTGTCGCCCGTGGCGGTGCGCGCGACCGTGCGTCCGCCATCGGTGAGCAGCTTGCAGCGCAACTGGTCGGGCCGTTGACCGCCGGCGATGAGGAAATGGATGTAGCGGCGCGCGACGGTGAAAGTCGGCGAGGTGAGTGCGCCCTTCGCGCCGTCGTTGGGCTGCATGCTGTTCGCCAGGCTCTTGCCGAGGAACCCGTGCACCGCCGTCTGCCCGGGGACCGCGCCCTTTGTCGGACCGATGCCGAACGCCTTGCCGGCCGCCTTCCAGCCCATCGGGTAATGCTCGCCCTCGAAGTCCGCGATGACGATGTCGGCCGGCGGCGCGTTGGCGGCGGGAGCTTCCGGCGCGACCTCGCCACGGATCTCCAGCGGGCGTTCCAACACCATGTCGCGGCCCTCGGCGTTCCAGCGCGTGGGGAAATACACGTCGCAGCCGCCGGGCCGGGCCTGCACGGCGAGCGGGTGCGCCCACAAGGTGCCCCCGAAGGCGTGCACCAGCAGGTCCGTCCACCACTGGTTCGTCGGCACGGGCCTACCGGCGGCGGACTCGTCAAGAAATAAATCCTTCGTCAGGAACTCGCCGACCGGGTCGCGGTTGCCCTGCATGGCGATCCCGGCCGGAGGAAATTCCGCGTAGGAACCCGCGCCGACCGCGACCGCCTTCGGCTCTGCGGCCACAGCGCCCGCGCCGACCACCGCCAAACACCCGGCGGCGAGGGCGAGCGGGAGGCAACGGCGGACGGCCGACGGTCGTGGGGAGGACGACATGGGACATCGAGTCTATGCCGCCGCCACCGCCCATCTCAACCACAATGTGCATAAAATTTCATTATACCGATTGACAGGCGAATGCAGCTCTTTGATACAAAGAAAGCTCCGTCGAAACTTCCTCCCATTCTCATGCTTCTCCCCGTTCTTCGCATCGCCCTCGCCGCCGTCCTGAGTGGTTGCCTCGCCTCGGCGCTGCCGCCGAACGCCCTTGCCGCCGACCCCGATAAGCCCGGTGCCGTCCGGATCGTCAACTGCGACCAGACCGTCCAGAGCACCAAGCGCGGCGTGTGCGCCAACGAGCTTTCGGAGGCGGACTTCCGGGCGATGGCTCCGGGCGTGTCGTGGTTCTACAACTGGCACTTTGAAACCAAGGACCTGCCGCCGGCCGGCGTCTCCATGGAGTTTATCCCGATGGCCTGGGGCGACCGGCCCGCCGACGTGGCCGGTCTGCAAGCCTACCTCTCGCGCGTGGCCAAAAAGCCCCGTGCGGTCCTCGCCATCAACGAGCCCAACCTGCGCGGCCAGGCGTTCATCGCGCCCCAGCAGACGGCCGCCCTCTACCAGAAGATCAAGGCGGTCGCCGACCGCTACAACGTGCTGGTCGTCGGCCCCCACATGGCGCTCGGCTCCGGTAACAACGACAGCATCAAGGCGATGGACCCGGTCCAGCACAAGGAAGTCACCTACACGTTCATGGTGCCCTTCCTCGAAGCGTTCCTGAGTTACATGGGCAGCACGCCCGTTCCCGCCACGGCCTTCCACAGTTACGGCGCTTATGGCGAGTTGAAGTGGGCCGTGGGGATGATGAAGGAGAAGTTCAACCGCCCGGTCTGGGTCACCGAATACGCCCAGTGGAACGCCGGCGGCGCGGACAACGCGCTCAAGTACGTGATGCAATCGACCGACCTGCTCGAACGCTCGCCCAACGTCGCGGGCTACGCGTGGTTCAAGGAGCGCGTGGACAAGAACCCGTCCATCAGCCTTTTCACCAAAAACCCGGGCGAACTGACTCCCATCGGCCAGGCCTACGTCAACATGCCCGTGCACGACGCCGACGTTTATTACCGCGTGCCCGGGCGGCTCCAGGCGGAGTGTTACGTCGCCATGGACAAGGCCGAGATTCAACCCACGAAGGACACGGATGGCTTCGCGTTCATGGGTTCCGAGTCGCCGGGGGGTTGGCTGGAATACAACGTCCAGGTGGACGCGGCGGGACCGTACGTCCTCCGGTTCCGCGTGGGCGGCGCGGCGGGCAAGCTGGAAATCCTCAAGGGAGACACCCTGGCAGGCCAGTTGCAGGCCGGTGGGCAATCGGGCTGGCAAACGGTGGAGACCAACGTGGACCTGGCGGTCGGCGCGCAGAGGCTGCGGGTGCGCTGCGAAAACAGCAACCAGGCGATCAACTGGATCGAGTTCGCCAGACGATAGGCATGACCGGCGAGGTTGCCGCAGGTGGTCATCGGAGTTTGTGATTCGCCTCCGCGGCAAACGAGGCCACCCCCGTGCCCGTGCCTGGCCCAGCCCTCCAAGAGCATCCGTGGCGAGCAAGAGAACGGGCAGCAATCGCCAAGTTTCGGGCTGGCGGGCCGCCCGTTGCAGTCGAGATGCTGCCGCGCTTCGGTTCATGAGCGAAACGTCTGCCCCTCTTTGGTGGCAGGGAAAAGGAGCTTTGGGGGCACCCCGCAGGTGATGAGCGGACCTCCTTTTTTCCTCAACCAGAAGCGGCGCTGGTTTCTCTTTTCGCGCAATGAGCCTCTACTAATTTCTCATACTAGAAGCGGGCCATCGATCTCTTGCTAACCTGCTTTTCTGCCGTGTGCATCCGACCTTATTCCGCAAGCATAGCCGGATGAATACTGATTGAAGTTACATATTAGCATCCGGAGACGTTCGCTATTTAGCATTGTCACTCGGCGGTATGACATTTGCTCCCCATGAATGAATGAAATCTTGGCGGCTGTTCAATGCGCGAGGAGAGAAGAAAACATAAATTGCCAAGCCACAATCATTTGCACAAATATCCGGTGTTTTGGCTCGGTGAATTTGCAAAATGTTATTTACACGATG
>CALMVM010000514.1:4190-6148 GCA_937873255.1 uncultured Verrucomicrobiota bacterium
AATTGGTCCACGGGGGCCATCGCGGGTGCGGGCGACACCGCCGTCTTCAACAATCCCGTCAACACCGCTGCCGAGACCGTAACTCTGGACGCGAACCAGGCGGCGCTCGGTCTCCAGATCGCCTCGACCGAGGGGGCTCTCACGATCTCCTCGACCGCTGCCGTTCCAAACGGTCCCTATTCCCTGACCCTCGGAACCGGCGGGATCATCAACAGCGGGGTCGGTAGCCTCACCCTCAACGCCAATTTGGTGCTCAACGGCACCCAGACATGGAGCGGCAGCAACACCACGGTGGTCAACGGTTCGCTTTCCGGCACCGGCAATCTCACGATCAGCACGGTGTTCAACTTCAGCGGGGCGTTGGCGGGCAACGTCACGGGCTCGGCACTGCTGAATTTCGCGGGCAACGCCGGCAACGTCAGCGCGAATTTGCTCAACACGTTCAGCGGCGGCGTGACCTTCGGCAGCGGCACGGACACGATTGGCCTCGCCGGCGCCGCCGGGACCGTCACGAAGAACCTGACGTTCATGGGGAACACGAATTTCTACTCGAACGGCATCAGTCAGACGTACTCCGGTTCGGTCTTCGGCGGCGCGGCCGGCGCGGGTGCCATGCTCAGCGCGATCGGCAACGGCAACATGACCCTGAGCGGCACGACCGACAACACCGGGCTGGGGTTGAGCACGTTGAACGGCATGACCTCCTTGGGCAAGGCCAGCAGCGCGTCGGTCCATGCCATCGGCGGAAACCTGAACATTTCGGGCGGTGCCACGGTGCAGATCACCGGCACGGGCGGCGACCAGATCATCGACACCGCCAGTGTCGCGCTCAACACCGGCTCGACCTTCGACCTCAACGGCAACAGTGAGACGATCAGCAGCCTGACCGGAAATGCGGGGACCGTCACCAACACGGCGTCCGGTACGAGCAGCGTTCTTTCCGTCGGGGGCGGCAACGGCACCGGCGCGTTCAGCGGCGTGCTCCAAAACGGCGCCGGCACGCTGGGATTGACGAAGGTCGGCACGGGCACCACGACGCTCTCCGGGACGAACACCTACACGGGGAACACCACCGCCCAGGCCGGCACCCTGCTGCTGGATTTCTCGGTGGCCGGTGCGCCGACTAGCAACATCGTGAGCGCCTCGTCCACCCTCGACCTGGCCGGCGGCACGCTCAGCGTCAGGGGGGCGACCACCGGGACGCTCAGCCAGACGTTCAACGGTGCGATTGTCGATCCGGGGGCATCGTCCTTCGTGGTCACCAGCAATGGCAGCACCGCCACCAACGCCGTGCTTGGCGGGATCACCCGCAACTCCGGCGGCACCGTGGACTTCACCCTGCCGAGCGCCGGGTCGATCACGACCACCACCGCGAACGCCCTGTACACCGGAGGCCAGCAGACGATCCTCGGCGGGTACGCGACCGTGGGAGGCAACACCTGGGCCGTGAGCGGCTCGGGGACGACCCCGGGTGCCATCAGCGGCCTGGCGGCGTACAACAGCGGCTTCGCTGCCTCCACCGATGTCGATGTGGCCACGGGCACGAGCACGCCGGCGGCCATGACGGTGAACTCGATCCGCTTCAACGGCACCGGTGCCGCCAGCACGGTCAACACCGGCGGCAACCTCGTCGTGGCCACCGGCGGCATCCTGACCACGTCCAACGTGGGTGCCTACACCAACTCGATCAATAATAATACGATCACCTCCGGCAACGGGAAGGATCTGATCGTGATCCAGAACAACACCAACGCCACGGGCGGGCTGACGATCGGCTCGGCGATTATCAACAACGGTGCCACTTCCATCGGCCTGACCAAGAGCGGCGCGGGCAGCCTGACCCTCACCGGTGCCAACACCTACACCGGTGCGACGCAGCTCAACGGCGGAGCGACCACCGTATACAACACCAGCACGCTCGGAACGGGTTCGGCCGTGTCGATGAAGGGCACGAGCAC